>JAUHVS010000471.1 GCA_030424955.1 bacterium
GGCCGGGGGCGCAGGCGGCGCAGGCGGCGCAGGCGGCGCAGGCGGCGGCGAGCCCTGCGTCGAGACCGCCGACTTCGTGCGGGACACCCTCTGGCCGGAGGTGTTGGGGCCCGTGTGCGCCATCTGCCACGTGCCCGGCGGCCCCGGCGAGGGCACCGCGCTCGTGCTCCAGGATCCCGCCACCGACGCGGGCCTGCGGGTGACCGTGGACGCGCTCACGGCGGTCGCGGACAGGCTCGTGGCCAAGCCCACGGGGCAGCACCCCGACGCCCACGGGGGCGGCCGACTGCTCGATCCGGCGAGCCCCGAGGCGGGCCTGCTGCGGGCGGTGGCGGAGCGGCTCACCGGCGCGCGGGACGCCTGCGGCCGGCCCATCGGCGACACGCCCGACGTCCCGGAGGTGCCCGCCGACTGTGAGTCGCCGCCGCCGGGGCCGCGGGCGCTGAGGCGGCTGAGCCACGTGGAGTATGCGAACACCGTGCGGGACCTGCTGGGGGTGGCCGTGGACGCGCAGGGGGCCTTCGCGGCCGACCGCGTGGTCGAGGGCTACGCCAACCACGGGCCCTCGCTGACGGTCACCGGCCTGCTGGCCGATCAGTACCGCAGCGAGGCGGAGCGCATCGCCCAAGTGGTTGATCTCAATCAGGTCCTGCCCTGCGCGGGCCGGGACCGGGCGTGCGCCGACGCGAGCATCCGGCAGCTCGGCCGGCGGCTGTTCCGGCGGCCGCTCACCGGCGCCGAGATCGGCCGCGCCCTGGCGATCTACGATCTGGCGGCGGACGGCGGCTTCGAGGACGCCATGCGCTGGGTGCTCACGGCGCTGCTGCAGTCGCCGCACTTCCTGTACCGCACCGAGCTGGGCCGCCGCGGCGAGGACGGCGCCTTCACCCTGACCAGCTTCGAGCGGGCCACGGCGCTGAGCTACCTGGTCTGGCAGACCACCCCCGACGACACCCTGCTCGAGCTCGCCGCCACCGGCGATCTGCTCGATCCGCAGGTCTTCGCCGAGCAGCTCGCGCGGCTGCAGGCGGACCCCCGGGCGGTGGAGACGTCGGTGCGCTTCGTCGAGCGCTGGCTGGGCCTGACCGCGCTGCCGGTGGTGCCCCGCGAGGGCCTCACGCCGGCCGTGCGCGCGGCGATGGCCGAGCAGACCGCCGAGGGCGTGCGGGCGCTGTGGGCAGAGGGCGCCGATCTGGCCACCCTGCTGACGGGGGATCGCACCTTCGTCCCGCCCGCGCTGGTCGAGCACGTGGGGGCGCCGAGCGCGGGCTGGGTGGACCTGGCCGGCGGCCCCCGCGCCGGCATGGGGGTGTTGGGGCACGCCGGGGTGCTGACCACCCACGCGAAGCCGTCGGGCAGCGCGCCCATCTACCGCGGCCTGTTGGTGCGCGACCGCCTGCTCTGCGAGCCGCTCCCGCCGCCGCCGGCCAACCTCAACACCTCGCCGCCGCCCGTGGACCCCACCCGCAGCACCCGCGAGCGCTACCAGCAGCACGCCGAGGACCCGGCCTGCGCCGGCTGCCACTCCCTGGTGGATCCCATCGGCTTCGCCTTCGAGCACTTCGACGGGCTGGGCCGCTACCGCGAGCGGGACGGCCAGCACGTCATCGACGACTCCGGTGAGATCGTGGGCGACGATCCGCAGACCGTCGAGGGCCTCGCCGGGCTGGCGGCCGCCCTCGCCGGCCGCGAGGACGTGGCCCACTGCTACGCCGAGCAGTGGCTGCGGTTTGGCCTGGGCGTCGGCGATGAGCTGCCGCTGGCCTGCTTCGCCACCCACGTGGCCCACGACGTGGCTGCGCTGGCCGACGTGATCCCGGCGCTGGTGGCGCTGCCGCACTTCACCACCCGCACGGGCGGGGCGGCCGAGCTGGACGTGCCGGGCGCCGAGCTGGTGCCCACCGCCCCCGGCGAGCCCGTCGACATGCCCGATCCGGTGGCGCCGCCCGATCCGGTGGAGCCGCCCGCCGGGGACGTGACCCCCGGGGCGGTGCTCGAGGTGATCCCAGGCTCCCGCTGGGACACCGGCTACTGCGTGCAGGCCATCGTCACCAACACCACCGAGGCCGAGCTCACCTGGGCGGTGGCCCACGATCTGGAGGGCACGCTCGACAACCTCTGGAGCGCCACGGCCGACGGCGATCAGGGGCGCATCGTGCTGCGGGGGCTGGACTGGAACGGCACGCTGGCCCCCGGCGGCCGCGCCGATTTCGGGTGGTGCGCCCGCCTGCCGTGACCGGCGAGGGCGCGGGGGGCTCGATTCGCGAGCCACGGCGCGGACTTCCAAAATACCGCAGTCATGAATTTGCCCACATGTAGGCAGGTGGGGCACCTTTTGGGGATGCAGCAGCCACTCAGCACGAGCGCCGGTGGACGTCAGCTCCCCCTGGCGTGGTTCACCCCGAGCGGCCGGCCCGACCCTCACCGGGTGCCGCGCCGGCCGCAGCGCGCCTGGCCCCAGCCCCCCGATCGGTTGAGCAGCCGCCTGCTCAGCGCCCACGGCCAGGCGGCCCGGGTGGTGCTGCGGCGCCTGCGCTGGTCGGGGCAGATCGCCCCCGAAGACTACCGCGCCGCCGACGCCCTCCTGGCCAAGGCCGGGGTGCCCGAGCGCCTGCAGATCTCGCTGCTGGGCGAGGCCGACACCGCGCTGTGAGCCGCGGGGCCGCCCAGGCCCTCCCGTCAGCGCGGACAGATCAGCGCGTGCACAACCCGTTGAAGCAGGTCCGGTTGGTCCCACAGGGCGCGCCGTCGGGGAGCGCGATGCTGGCGCAGAGGCCGGAGTCGGGCTCGCAGATCGGGGCGTCGCAGGGGTTGTTCCCCAGGGCGCAGGCGTCGCCGGCCAGCAGGGCGCAGCGGCCCGCCTCGACGCAGCCGGTCGCCCCAAAGGGCCCCTGGCGGACCACCAGCGGCGTGGGGATCAGGTCCCCTGGGCTGTAGGTCATGCCCAGCACGCCCACGTCGAGGCCAGGGAGCGGCGCGACGGTGTGGTAGATGCCCTCGTCCGCGGCGGCGGGCGGTGACTGGCGCACGACCGCGCCCTGCGCGCTGATCGCCAACAGGCCGCCGCGCTCGTCGAGCACCCAGCCCCGACCATCGGCGCCCAGCTCGACGCTGACGTAGCGGCCCGACGGTGGCTCCATGGCCGTGTCGGTGGTGAGGACGGCGCCCTCGGCGGCGTAGCGCAGCACGAACCCGAGGGGGGCCCCTCGACCCTGCGAGCCGGCGACGAGCAGATCGCCCTCGGCGCTGGCCGCGACCGCCTGCACCACGAGCAGCCCGGTGGGATCTTCGAGCTCGTCTCGCCAGACGGGCCGGCCCTCCGGGGAGAGGCGGGTGACGAAGCCACCGCGGACCTGCCCGGCGCCGAGATCGACCGAGCCCACCAGCACCAGCTCCTGGCCCACCGTCACCACCGCCTCGGGGAAGTCCCGACCACCATTGGCGGGGAAGACGAACGGGTTGGCGTTGAGGTCGGCGGTCAACGCGAAGAGCGCGAAGTCGGGCACGACGTCGGGGCTGCCCGCGACGGCCAGCGCCACCACGCCGCCGTCTTCGTAGACCGCCAGATCCAGGGGCAGCCAGTCCTGGCCGTCGTCCACGAGGCGGTCCACCACCGGCGCGCCGGCGGCGTCCACCACGAGCAACCGCATGGCCCGGCGATCGGCGAGCTGCACGGACTGCAGCCCCGCCACGCCGGTGCCAAAGGGGCGCAGCCGCATGAACCCGCCGATGGGCTCACCGGCCGGGGCCGGGTAGCTGCGGCGCCAGCGCACGCGCCCGGCGGGATCGGTGGCGACGAGCTCGGGATCGCCGGCGGCCGGCCCCTGCAGGCCCAGGAAGAACCCCGCCGGCCCCCGGGCCCCCGCGCGGCTCTCGGCGCCGCGGGCGGTGATCATCGGGCGCACGTAGCGGGGCAGGCCCGTGGCGGTGCAGCCCGCGGCGGCCGAGACGGGGCCGCCGGCGCCCTGGTTGTCGCCGCCCGCGCGGCTGAAGCCGGGGGCCAGCCCGCCCGACGCCGTCATCAGCCGGCGCAGGGTCAAGGGCGCGCCGTCGCCCGACACGGTGACGTCCACGCGGCCGCCGGGATCCATCGTGGGGCTCGCCACGCACGGCGTTCGCTGCTGATCCGTCAAGACGGCCTCGACGGTCGGGGTCGGCTGCGAGAGGTCCACGGCCACCAGCGCCCAGGCGTCGGGCGCGCCGCGCCAGTGGCTCCCGCCGTTGTAGATCTTGCCGTCATCGCCGATGGCCAGCCCGGTGCTGTGCAGCGCGCCGTCGCCGGAGACGAGCCCCCGCTTGACCCCGTCGCTGGGATCCCATGCGCCGAGCCAGCCCTCGCCCGCGGCCACCACCAGGCCGCCGGGGCAGTACCAGTGGCTGCCCCCGTTCGCGTCGGGCGCCGGGCAGGGATCGGCCGTGACCGGGGGCGTGGTCATGGCCGCGCCGGTGTTGATGGGCTCGGCGACGGCGCGCAGGGTGGGCGGATCGTCGGCGGTCAGCGCCCAGCGCAGCAGCCGGTCGCCGTAGCCCTCGCCCCCGTCGAGGCGCCGGGCGGCGATGAGCACGTCGCCCAGGCCGTAGGGGGCCAGGGCCATGGCGAAGTGCCCGAGGGGCGCGGACGTGCGCACCTGCAGGGTGGGCTCAGGGCGGTCGTCCCAGCCGAGATCCACCAGCCGATCACCGGCGCCGACGAGCCAGTGGCTGCCCCCGTTGGCGGCGAGGTCGGGGGGGGCCGGTAGCCAGTGGCTCCCGCCGTTCTCGGCGACGCCGGTGCGCAGGCGCACGGCGCCGGTGGTGGGCGCCCCGGGCAGGTCGACGCGGGCCACCTCGACGCCGTCGTCGCGCCGCAGCAGGGCGGCGGCGCCCCCCAGGCCAGTGCGCAGGGGCAGCAGCAAATGGGCGTCGGCGAGGGCGGGCTGGGTGCAGGCCGCGGTGGCCGGCAGATCGGTGGTCCAGGCGGCGGCCCCCGTGGCGGCGAAGGCCTGCACCTGGCAGCCCCCACCGGCGAGGGTGAGCGCCACGAAGAGGGTGGGCCCGTCCACCGCCTGGGCGAGGACCGGCTGAGCGGGCGTCGCGCCGGGGGGCCACGCGGCGCGCTGCACAGGCGCCGCACCGGCCGCGGCCAGCCACAGCCCGGCGCCATCCACCACCACCGTCTGACCGAGCAGCAGGCCCGGCGCGCTGCCGGAGTACAGGGTGTCGTTGCCGCCGTCGCCGTACAGGCTGTCGTTGCCGGCCGCCGAGCCGATGGTGTCGTCGCCGCCGCCGCCGTACAGCGTGTCGTCGCCCACGCCGAGCGAGATGAACTGGCTGCTGTCGTCGCCGACCGCGTAG
>JAUHVS010000472.1 GCA_030424955.1 bacterium
TTTCAACAGCCTGCCAGCTCGAGGTCCGCGGACCTGGTCCGACCGAGCCATCGAATCCAAGGCGCCAGGCGCGACGGTCTCGACGCGGTCTGCTGCGATGCGGTCTGCCGCCGCGCGGGCTGCCCCGCGCAAGGCGGGCAGTGCCCTCGCCCGCTCAGACAAATGTTCAGGTAGGTGGAGGTGCCCCGCTCAGCGCGGGCGCACCGTCAGCGGCGCTTGGGCGGTCGCAGCGCGTAGAGGATGCCGCCGTCGCTCAGCACAAACAGGCTGCCGTCCGGGGCGACCGCTGGCTCGCTGTGCAGGCCGGAGCCGGGCCGGAACTGCCGCACCGGGCGGCCGTTGAGCTCGTCGAGGAGGTGCAGCGCCCCCGCCCCCGTGTTGACCGCGACGTAGCGCAGGCCCACCCGGACCGGCTCGGTGGGCGTGCCATCTGCACCGGGCAGCTGGGTGCGCCACCGCATCTGACCGTTGTAGCCAGAGAGCCGAGCGACGACGCCGCGATCGAGGGTGACGATGACGTCCCCGTCGATGGCGAGGATGCCGATGACCCCCGGCAGGCTGACCTGCCAGCGGACCGCACCCGATGCAGCGTCCAGGCCATAGATGCCGCCCGCCGTTGAGGCGGCGACCACCAGATCACCGATGACCGCAGGGGTCGCGTCGACGTCCTGGAAGCGGTCGTGCTCGGGCGCGAGATCGCGGGTCCACAGCGTGGCGCCGTCTTCCAGCGCGAGGGCGACCACCGTGCCATCGGAGAAGCCGGTAAACACGCGGCCATCGGCGATGGCCGGCGCGGCCTCGCCAGCCAGCGAGAACTCCGCCGGCGGATCGCGGCGATACTGCCAGCGCCACTGGCCGGTCGCCCGGTCGAGCCCGAAGATGGCGTTGGTACCGTCGACGAAGACGACCCGCTCCCCCGACACGGCCGGCGCCCGCGCGACGACCCCTAGCACGCGGTACACCCAGCGCTGCACGCCCGTGAACGCGTCGAGGCCGGCCAGGACGCCATCGTCGGTGCCCACGAGCACCAGATCCTGCGTGAAGACGGCGTGATCCTGGCCCATCCCCGCGATCGGGGTGGTCCAGACAGGATCGCCCGAGTCACCGCGGAAGCAGCTCACCTGCCCGTCGCGGCCGGCCACCACCACCAGATCGCCCTTCGCCTGGTAGCCAGGCGCGGCCTTGCGCTGCGGGGCTTCGTGGGTGATGGGGCCGAGCTGGATCTCACGCCGCCACGCGGGCTGCATGGGCACCGGGCTGGCGGCCTGGTGCTGACCGGTCAGGGGGGTGAAGTCGCCAGCGAGCCCGGCGCCGCGGCAGCCGATCAGGCCCAGGAGGGCGCAGAGGCCGGCGCCGCCCAGGCCTCGGATCAAGTGGCGTCCCCGAGCCGGCCCAGGCGCTTGTCGATGTCGGCCTTCAGGCCACGCCCAGTGAGCCCCTCGAGGGCCTCGGCGTGGTCCTTCTTGAGGCCTTCGTACAGCGCGCGCGCCTCAGAGGTCTTGCCCTGGAGCTCGAGCAGGCGCCCGATCTCGAGGCCCGCCATCAGCCCGTAGGCCTTGGCGTCGGCGGCCTTGATGGCCTGCCAGCTGGCGATGGCGCCCGCGATGTCCTTGGCGTTCTCCTGCACCGTGGCCTTGGCCTGCAGGGCCACGACCTTGGCGAAGGGATCGACCTCGGCCTGCCCCAGGAAGGCGTCATAGCCCTTGAGCGCCGAGGCGTCATCCCCGAGCGCAGCCTGCGTGCCGGCGAGGCCGAGGCTGGCCAGACCCGCGACCTTGCGGTCGCTGTAGCTGGTGCGGGTGCTCTCGAACAGCGTGCGCGCGTTCTCGAGCTGGGCCTTGCGGGCCTCAGGCGCGAGGGCGTCGCCACCCGGCGCCGGGATCGCCTTCTCGTAGGCGTCCACCGCGCCGAAGAACGAGGCCGTGGCCTCGGCGTTCTTCGCGTGGTCGCCGGTGCGCACCATGTTGTAGGCGATGCCGCCGCCGATGGCGATGACGCCGACGGCCGCGAGGACCTTGCCGTTCTCGATGATCCACTTGAAGAGGCCGGCCGTCTTCTCGGTGAAGTCGTCCTCGGCCATCGCCTCGATCTGCTCACCCAGGGTCTGGGGGGCCGTCTCGAACTCGATCTCGGCCGGGCCAGCGCCGTCGGCGCCGTCCTCGATCTCGACCTCAGGCGCCTCGGCCTTGGGGATGCGCTTCTTGATCCGCTTGACCACCGCGAGCTCCTGCTGAAGGCCGGTCTGTTTGGCGCGGGAAGCTAGCACCCACCCCGCGGGGTGTCAACGCCCCCACCCCGCGGCCGCCGCGGCGCCGACAGGGGGTGAAGCGGCGCCCGATCCCGGCTAGGCTGCGGCCATGCTGCGCACCTCTTATCGTCCGCTGTGCACGCGGCCGGCTGGCCCGCTGTTCAGCCTGCTGCTGTTGGGGGTGGTCTTGACCGCCCGCCCCGCGCTGTCCGCCATCGACGATCCCTGGTTGCGCGCCGAGGTTGGGGCGGCGTACGCCTGCTTCGCCGAGCCCGAAGGCCGGCACCACGGGCTCGCGGGGACCGTCGATGGGCTGTATGGCATCAACAGCGCATGGGTGATCCGCGCCGGCTACCTGGTGGGCGAGCACCGGCTGGGAGACGACGACTTCCAGGTGCACCAGCTGTCCATCGCGCCCCGCTACCAGCTCGACTTTGTGGCCTACGTGCCCTGGGTCGAGCTGTCGCCTGCCCTGACCCACACCCTCGGTGACGGTGGCCCCGAACCCTGGACGCCCTCCGTCGCGCTGGGCTTCGGGTTCGACTGGCTCATCGATCCCGACTGGTCAATGTCGGTGAACACGCACCTGCACCAGCTCTTCGGCGTGGACCGCACGCCCGGCTACCTCACGGTGGGCGTCCGGGTGGGCTACCGCTGGACCTTGGGCGATCCGTTCGCGCCCTGAGGCTTGCGCCGCCCCCGTCGGTGACCATGGTGCCCCCGTCTGCGTCTATGTTGCGCCTGCTACTCTTCTCTGGTCGACCCGAGGCCCCCCCATGAGTGACTCCACGGCCCTTCAGCTGCCCCCCCGGGTGCCGCGTCGGATGCCCGCCATCGCGGTCAAGAACGCGGTGATCTTCCCCATCCCCAAGCTGCCGGTGCCGCTGTCCGTCGGGCGCCCGCGCACGATGGCCGCCATCGACCACGCCGCCGAGGGTGAGGGCTACATCCTCATCGTCACCCAGAAGGACGCAGACCTGGAGCGGCCCGGCCCGGCGGACCTGTACCGCTACGGGAGCGTCTGCCGGATCCTGCGGCTCAACAAGCAGCCCGACAACTCGGGTGAGCTGGTGCTGGAGGGCGTCTGTCGCGGCCGCATCGACGCCTTCACCGAGCTCGATCGCTTCCTGGAGGTGGAGGTCTCGCCCCTGGCCGAGATCAAGCCGCCCGACCTCGAGATGAACGCCCTCGTGCGCAGCCTCAAGGAGCTCGGTGAGCGGGTCGTGGATCTGTCGCCGCAGATCCCTGACGAGGCGAAGCAGATCCTCGACAACATCGACGATCCCGGCCACCTGGCCGACCTGGTGGCCTCGCAGCTGCGGCTGAGCACCGAAGAGAAGCAGGCGCTCCTGGAGAACTGGGACGTCAAGGCGCGGCT
Organism: bacterium; assembly: GCA_030424955.1. GTDB lineage: Bacteria > Myxococcota_A > Bradymonadia > UBA7976 > UBA1532 > JACKDL01. The sequence continues at coordinate 3,627 of JAUHVS010000472.1, forward strand.
CCAGCGCATCATCGGGCATGTGGCCCGTGAGGCCGAGGTCCTCGAGATCACTGGGAAGATCCGCACCGAGGTGCGCGACAGCCTCGACAAGCACCAGCGCGAGGTCTTCCTGCGGGAGCAGCTGCGCGCCATCCGCAAGGAGCTCGGCGAGGACGCCGAGGACGAGGCCAGCGGTGAGGAGCTGAGCGACCGCGTGGCCAGCTCGGGCATGCCCGAGGCGGCCATGAAGGCGGCCCGGCGGGAGCTGAAGCGCATCGCGCGCATGAACCCGCAGAGCGCCGAGTACACCGTGGCCCGCACCTACGTGGAGTGGCTGCTGGACGTGCCGTGGCAGACGTTCACCGACGACACCCTCGACATCCAGGCGGCGCGCACCCTGCTCGACGCCGAGCACCACGGCCTGGAAAAGGTCAAGAAGCGCATCGTCGAGTACCTCGCCGTGCGCAAGCTCAAGGGGGACATGAAGGGGCCGATCCTGTGCCTCGTGGGCCCCCCCGGCGTGGGCAAGACCTCGCTGGGGCGCTCGGTGGCCAGCGCGCTCGGGCGCGAGTTCGTGCGCATCAGCCTGGGCGGCGTGCGCGACGAGGCCGAGATCCGCGGGCACCGCCGCACCTACATCGGCTCGCTGCCGGGCCGCGTGGTGAAGGGCCTCAAGAAGGCCGGCTCCATGAACCCGGTCTTCGTGCTCGACGAGATCGACAAGCTGGGCAACGACTTCCGGGGCGATCCGGCGTCGGCGCTGCTCGAGGTGCTCGATCCCGAGCAGAACGACAGCTTCAGCGACCACTACCTGGAGGTGCCGGTCGACCTGTCGAGCGTGCTGTTCATGACCACCGCCAACCGGCTCGACACCATCCCCCCCGCCCTGCTGGATCGCATGGAGGTCATCGAGATCCCCGGCTACATCCACGAGGAGAAGATGGCCATCGCCCGGGACCACCTGCTGCCCCGCGAGCTGGCCGATCACGGCCTGACGCCGGAGCGGGTCACGGTCACCGACGAGGCCCTCGACCGCATCATCAGCCACTACACCCGCGAGGCGGGCGTGCGGAACCTGGGCCGCCAGATCGCCGGCGTGCTGCGAGGCGTGGCGCGGGACGTGGCCCTGGGAGACGTGGCGCTGCCGGTGCCCGTGGACGTCGAGCGCGTGCGCGCGGCCCTGGGCCCCCAGAAGATCTTCCCGGAGTCCAAGGAGGAGCTGTCGGTGCCCGGCGTGGCCACCGGGCTCGCCTGGACGCCCAGCGGCGGCGACATCTTGTTCATCGAGGCGTCGGTCATGCGGGGCAACGGCAAGCTGACCCTGACGGGGCAGCTGGGCGAGGTCATGAAGGAGTCGGCCCACGCCGCGATCTCGTGGATCCACGCCCGCGCTGATCTGCTGGGCATCGACGAGGAGATGTTCTCGTCCCACAAGATCCACCTGCACCTGCCGAGCGGTGGCATCCCGAAGGACGGGCCCAGCGCTGGGGTCACCATCGTGACGGCGCTGACGTCGCTGCTGATGGACACGCCCATGCGCGACGGGCTGGCCATGACCGGCGAGATCACGCTGCGCGGCGTGGTGCTGCCGGTGGGCGGCATCAAGGAGAAGGTGCTGGCGGCGGCGCGCGCGGGGTACACCCACGTGCTGCTGCCCGAGCGCAACATGGGTGATCTGGAGGAGATCCCCAGCGATCTGCGGGGCCAGCTGA
>JAUHVS010000473.1 GCA_030424955.1 bacterium
GCTCGCCCGCCTCACCGTCCATCGGGGGCTCCGGGCGCTCGGGCCGCTCGCCCGCCTCGCCCTCGGGGCGCTCGGGCCGCTCGCCCGCCTCACCCTCGGGCCGCTCGGGCCGCTCGCCCGCCTCACCCTCGGGCCGCTCGGGCCGCTCGCCCGCCTCACCCTCGGGCCGCTCGGGCCGCTCGCCCGCCTCACCCGCCGGGCGCTCGGGGCGCTCCGGCCGCTCACCGGCCTCGCCCTCGGGCCGCTCCGGGGCGTCGGGGCACGCCTCGTGGCAGCCCTCGGCCGCGTCGATGCCCGCCCCGTGACAGTCCTCGCGCTCGCCGCCGTCCGCCGCGCAGGCCTCGACCGCCGCGCGGGCCTCGGGCCGGCACTCGGCGTGGCAGGCGCGGATGCGGCGCTGCATCGCCTGTCGGGCGTGGTGCAGGCAGCGGCCCTCGGCGCGGGCCGACAGCTCGTCGCAGCTGGGCAGGTCGGCGGGCAGCTCGACGCCGTCCGCCTCGGCCTGCGCCAGGCGCTCATCGCAGTGCGCCGCGAAGTCCGCCGCCGCGTCCGCACAGAACGCCCGGGGATCCTCGCCGGGGGCCGGGCCCTCGCGCTCCCCCTCGCCCTCGGGCGGGCCCATGCGGCGCTCCGCCTCATCGGGCTCGGCCGGCGCCTCGTCCGCGGCGTCCGGGTCGAAGCCGCGCTGGCGCATCGCCTCGGCCTCGTTGCGGGCCTCGATGCTGGCCAGGGTCTCGTCGAAGCTCTCGGCGGTGTCCTGGGTGTCCTCGGCGCAGGCGGTGGCCAGCAGGCTGAAGGCGCAGGCGGTGGCGAGCAGTTGGCGGAAAGACATGGCGAAACTCCTTTGGTTTTCTTCGACCTCTGGGCGGCTGCCGGCGGCTGCCGCGCTTGCTCAACCCTCTTTGCAGCGGCCGTGCCAGCCCGCGCTCTGCCGCCCGATCCCCCATGAACACAGGCCTGAGCGGCCCCCGCGCGCCCTGGCTGCCAGCGGCGCACGACAGCCGGCCTTTGGCAGTGCCAAGCCAGCCTGACAGGTGCCCGATCCGCCCCTGCCAGGCCCGCGTGACAGCCCGCCCAGCAGGGGGTCGCCCTGCGCCGCCCACCAGGAAAGCGCGCCCCCGCCTCACTTTTTGTCCGTGCCTACGCAACACCGCCCCGGCGGCCCCTTCCCCCAGGCAAAGGAGGCCGCCATGCACGCCAGCGCCGTTCTCGACAGCCGCTACCAGATCCTCGACGTCATCGGCCAAGGCGCCTGCGCCGTGGTGCACCGCGCCCGCGACACCCGCGACGGCCGGCTGGTGGCGGTCAAGACCCTGGCCGAGGGCCGCGTCCACAGCCCCGCCGCGGTGCAGCGCCTCGTGCACGAGGCCGAGGTGATGGCCCGCGTGCAGCACCCCCACGCCCTGCCCGTCCTCGACTTCGGCTGGTTCGCCGACGGCCGCCCGTGGTTCGCCACCGAGCTCCTGCAGGGCGCCAGCCTCGACACCTTCACCGCCGACGGCCCCATGGCCCCGCTGGTGGTCGTGCGCCTGCTGCGCCAGATCTGCGACGTGCTCGCCTCGACCCACGGCGAGGGCCTGGTGCACTGCGACGTCAAGCCCGCCCACGTGTGGATCCAGGCGGTGTGGGACGGCCCGCGGGGCCCTATGCCCATCGCGCGGCTCATCGACTTCGGCCTGACCCTCTCCCTCGACGACCTCAACGCCGGCCGCCGCCCCCCCGCCGGCTCCCCCGACTACATCGCCCCCGAGGTGGTGCTGGGCCGCCCGGTGGACGGCCGGGCCGATCTCTTCGCCCTGGGCATGGTGGCCTACGAGGCCCTCACCGGCGCCGCGCCCTACGCCGCCCAAACCTCGGCGCGCCGCGCGCTGCTCGACCGCCTCAGCGGGCAGATCACGCCCCTCGTCTACCGCGTGCCCGGCCTCGACCCCGAGCTGGCCCTGCTGGTGGAGTCGCTGCTGTCCCGCGCCCCCGAGGACCGCCCCGCCTCGGCCACCGCCCTCGACGAGCACCTCGCGTGCATCGAGGCCCGCCTGGTGCAGCGCCGCCCCAGCGTGCGCCTGAGCCACCTGCCGCCCCCGCCCGTGCGGCGCGCGCGCCCCGCCCTGGCGCTGGTGCACTGAGCCGCCGCGCGGCCTTGGCCTGCGGGGCCCGCCGTGCCACTCTCCCCGCATGCCCTCATCTCGGACCCTCGCGCTGACCCTCAGCCTCGGTGCGCTCTTGATCGCCGGGGCCTCCGCGCTCCCCATCGACGCGGCCGTGGTCGAGCGACACACCGTCGAGCGGCTGGTGCGCGGCGAGCTGCCAAAGCTCCGCCCCGCCGAGGGCACGCTGACCGTGCGCCTCGTCGCCTCCGGCCCCGGCACCGCCACCCTGGCCGCGGTCCTCGACGAGCCCACGATCCGCGAGGGCGACACCCGGCGGGCGGCCTTCAAGCGGGTGGAGGACGCCGCCGCCCCGCCCCTGACCCTGCAGGTCACCCGGGCCGGCCCGCAGCTCTCGGTGGCCGGTCAGCTCGGCGACAAGCGGTTCACCGCCAGCGCCCGCGCGGGCGACTGGCTGAGCCTGCTACCCCCGCTGGTGGCGCTGATCCTCGCCATCGCCTTCCGCCACGTGGTCGTCGCCCTGCTCTCGGCGGTGCTCGCGGGCGCCATCGTGCTGCAGGGCGGCAACCCGCTGTGGGCCTTGTGGCTGGAGCTCAAGAGCCTCGCCCTGGCGCCCTTCGCCTTCTTCGGGGCCGACGTGCAGCTCCAGGGCTACCTGGGCCGGGTCATCGCCGACAGCTTCAACCTGCAGATCCTGGGCTTCACCTTTGCCCTGGTGGGGCTGGTGGCCCTGGTCGGCCGCATGGGCGGCACCCGCGGCCTGGTCAACCGCCTGTCGCGCTTCGCCCGCGGCCCCCGCAGCGCCCAGGCGGTGACCTCGCTGATGGGCACCGCGCTGTTCTTCGACGACTACGCCAACACCGTCGTGGTCGGCACCACCGGCCGCAGCCTCACCGACCGCAACAAGCTCAGCCGCGAGAAGCTCGCCTACATCGTCGACAGCACCAGCGCCCCGGTGGCCGGGGTGGCCCTGGTGTCCACCTGGATCGGCTACGAGGTCGGCCTGTTCGACGATCTGCTGGCGGTGCTGGTGGGCGTGCCCGACATGCCCCGCAGCGGCTACGAGCTGTTCTTTCAAGTGCTCCCCATGCGCTTCTACTGCCTGTTCGCCCTGGGGCTGGTGTTCCTGGGCGCCCTCACCAACCGCGACCTGGGCCCCATGCTCAAAGCCGAGCGCCGGGTGCGCCGGGGGGGCCCGGTGAGCCCGGGCGCGGTCACCGAGGACGCCATCCAGCTCGAGGCCCCGGGCGTGGTGCCCCGGGCCCGCAACGCCATCCTGCCCATCGGCGCCGTGCTGGTGAGCATCGTCTGCTGGATCGTGTGGGGCGGCAGCGCGCACCTCGCGAGCTTCTCGCCCTTCGCCCTCGCCGACTGGAAGGCCGTGTTCGAGGCCGACTACGTGGCCGACAACACCGCGTTCATCCTGCTCGGCTCCGCCCTGGTGGGCTCGGCCGTGGCCTTCGCCCTCGCGCTCGTGCCCCGCACCCTCACCCCCAAGGCCGCGGGCCAGGCCTACCTCAGCGGCCTGAGCACCCTCGCCGAGGCCGCGACCGTGCTGATCCTCGCGTGGGGCATCAAGTCGGTGTGCGACGAGCTCGGCACCGGCATGGCGCTGGTGGCCCTGGTGGGCGACGCCCTGCCCGCCGTGATCCTGCCCGTGGTGATCTTCGTGCTCTCGGGGCTGGTCGCCTTCGCCACCGGCACCTCGTGGGGCACCATGGCCCTCGTGCTGCCCGTGGCCGCGCCCCTGGCGGCCAACCTCAGCGGCGACACCCTGATCGTGTTCGCCAGCCTGGGGGCCGTGCTCGACGGCGCCATCTGGGGCGATCACTGCTCGCCCATCAGCGACACCACCGTGCTCTCCAGCACCGCGTCGGGCTGCCCGCACCTCGACCACGTCAAGACCCAGCTGCCCTACGCGACCCTCGCGATGGTGGCCGCTGGGCTCGCCGGCTACGTCGGGGTGGTGGTGGGCGTGCCCATCGCGCTGACCTACGTGCTCGGCTTTGCCCTCATGACCGCAGGGCTTTACGCCTTTGGGCGCAGCCCGGACGCCCCCTGAGGCGCCCCGGTCGGCTGCGCCCCAGCCGAACCCCGGTCGCCCCAGCTTGCATCCCTGACGCTCGATGCCCAATATAGGGCGCTTTTTTGCTCACCCTTGGGGGATGGCCGTCGTGCTCAGCGCGCTCACCAAGATCTTCGGGTCCGCCAATGACCGGGCGTTGAAAAAGATTCAACCGGTCGTCGCAGCGGTCAACGCCCTAGAGGCTCAAACAAAGACGCTGACCGACGATCAGTTGAAGGGCAAGACGGCCGAGTTCCGCCAGAAGATCGACAACGGTGCGCCCCTCGACAGCCTGCAGATCGAGGCCTTCGCCGTCGTGCGCGAGGCCGCCTGGCGCGTGCTCGGCATGCGCCACTACGACGTGCAGATCATCGGCGGCACGGCCCTGCACCAGGGCAAGATCGCCGAGATGAAGACCGGCGAGGGCAAGACCCTCGTGGCGACCCTGCCCGTGTACCTCAACGCCCTCACAGGCAAGGGCGTGCACGTCGTCACCGTCAACGACTACCTCGCCCGCCGCGACGCGGAGTGGATGGGGCAGTTCTACCGCTGGATGGGCCTGTCCACCGGCGTGGTCCTCAACGGGCTGACGGACTTCGAGCGCCAAGAGGCCTACGGCAGCGACATCACCTACGGGCAGAACAACGAGTTCGGGTTCGACTACCTGCGCGACAACATGAAGTTCGACCTCTCGCGCTATGTGCAGCGCGAGCTGAACTTCGCGATCATCGACGAGGTCGACTCGATCCTCATCGACGAGTCCCGCACGCCGCTGATCATCTCGGGCCCGGCCGAGGACGCCACCGAGCACTACGTGCGGGTGGACCGGCTGATCCCGAAGCTCAAGAAGGACGTGCACTACAACGTCGACGAGAAGGCCCACTCGGCCACGCTCACCGAGGACGGCGTCGAGCTCATCGAGCGCATGCTCGAGGTGGACAACCTCTACGAGCCCGCCAACATCATCCTGCTGCACCACGTCAACAACGCCCTGAAGGCCCACACCCTCTACCGGCGCGACGTGAACTACCTGGTGCAGGCGGGCGAGGTGCTCATCATCGACGAGCACACCGGGCGCCTGATGCCCGGGCGCCGCTGGTCCGACGGCCTCCATCAGGCCGTCGAGG
>JAUHVS010000474.1 GCA_030424955.1 bacterium
GATGCCGGTCATGCCCGAGTGGTGGGGGTGGGACGCCGTCTTGATCTCCATCCCCGTGACGGGGCTCACCCAGGCCTTGACCCCCTGCAGAGGCGCCAGCTCCGCGCGGGGCTGCCAGCCCACCCCCTCGCCATCGGGGATCCAGTGGGCCCGGCGCACCCCGTTGCCCCAGAACCACACGCCGAACCGGGTGGGGAGCGGCGTACCGTCCGCCCAGGCCGTGCCGTGGGGGTTCAGCATCGCCTCGAGCGGCGGCAGGGCCAGGGTGGCGGCCACCCCCCCCAGCAGCCCGCGCAGGACGGCCCGGCGCGACATCGGCGCGCGGCGCAAGACGCTCATTCTCCGTCCTCCTGGGCGTCCGCGTCGGGGGCGGGCGCCTCGTCGAGCGGCCCCACAGCCCGGAAGGCCGGGTGGGTCACCAGGGCCAGGATCAGCCCCCGGAAGCGGCGCCCGTCCGCCTCGAAGTCGGCCGCAAGGGCGTCGATGGCCGGGAACTCACCGCGGGTCTCCAGGTGGCCCAGGGCGTAGCGATACAGCCGGCGCACCTGGCAGGCGGCGAAGTCGGGGCTGGCGGCGATGTGCCCGGCGAGGGCCTGCCCCCCCACGAAGGGGATGCCCTGGAAGCCACCGCTCGCGTCGATGGGGTGCCCGTGCTCGGTGGTGCGCCAGGCGCCGATGGCGTCGAAGTTCTCCAGCGCCAGCCCCAGGGGATCCATGAACTGGTGGCAGCCGTTGCAGGTGGGGTCCGCCGCGTGCCGCGCCAGCTTCTGGCGGGTGGTGGTGGGCGGCGCGCCCTCGGCGTCGGGCTCGAGGTTGACCGCCACCCCCGGCGGGGGCGGCGGGATGTCGAAGCACAGCAGGTGGTTCTGGATGGCCTTGCCCCGGTAGGTGGGCGAGGTGACCGTCGCGTGGGCGTTCAGCGCCAGGAACCCCGCCGTACCCAGCAGCCCGCCGCGCGGGTGGTGCGGCGGCAGCGCCACCGGCGTGAAGCCGGGCCCATCCACCGCGGGCAGCCCGTACAGCGCCGCAAGCTCCGGGTTGACGAACACGGTGCGGCTGGTGAGCAGGCCCCGCAGATCGGCGTCGGCGTCGAGCACCAGCCAGCGCACCAGGGCCTCGATCTCGCCGCGCATGGACGCCCCCAGGGTGGGGGTCATGCGCGGGAACAGCGCGCGATCCTTGTTGAGATCAGCCAGGCGCTCCAGGGTGAAGGCCTCGGCGAAGAAGCCCAGCACGCCCCGCTCAGCGCGGGGATCGGCCAGCAGGCGCTCGGCCTCGGCGCGCAGCCCGGCGGGATCGTCGAGCACCCCCTCGGCGGCCGCGTCCAGCAGCGCGTCATCGGGCGCCGACTGCCACAGCACCGACGCCAGCCGCGCGGCCAGCTCAAAGGCCGTCAGCCGCCGGCCGCCCGCCCCGTCGGCCTCGCCCACCTCGACGCGGAACAGGAAGTCGGGGGCCTGGAACAGCAGGCCCACCGCCCCGCGCACGCCCGCCCAGTCGTCGCGCAGATCCGCCCCGAGGGCCGCGCTGAGGGTCACCAGATCAGCGACCTCGTCAGCGGCCAGGGGGCGCCGCCAGACCCGCCGCCCGAAGCGCTCGAAGAAGCCGGCCAGGCAGTCCCCGGCGGGCACCTCGCAGCCCGTGAAGGCGGGGCCGTCGGCCAGCGCCTCGGCCACCACCGCGCGGGCGGCGGCCTCGTACTGTTCGGCGGCGCGCACGCTGATGGTCAGCTCGCTGCCGCCGATGACCGCGAAGCCGTGCAGGGGGGTGTCGCCCTCGAGGTCCTCGGGCAGCGTCACGTCGGCGCCCAGCAGATCCCGCAGGCTGTTGCGGTACTGGCCGACGGTGAGCCGCATCAGCCGCGGGGCGGCCGCCTCGAAGGCCGCCGGCGCGTCGGGGACCGCGGCGTCGACGGCGCCGTCCTGGGCCCAGCCCGCGTCGGGGCCCAGTGGGCCGCCGGCGTCGCCGGGGTTGAGCGGATCAGGCTCGACGGGGGCGGTCACGCCAGCGTCCGTGGGCGCGGGCGGATCGCCTGCGGTGAGCGTGCCGGCACAGCCGGTCGCCCACATCGCCAGCAGCGCTGGGGCAATGAAACGTCGTCGTGTATGCATGGCAGCGGCTATGGTAGCAGGCACCATGCGACCGCGCAGATCCCAGTTTGACGCCGCGCGCCCCGGGCGCCGCCGGGCGACGGCCACGCTTGCCCTGTTGGCGTGGCTGAGCGCCTGTAGCGACGCCATCGAGCCCGAGGCGTCCGTCGTCCCCGACCGGCCCGCCGAGCAGGGCGCCGGCGACGCCCGCCCCGCCGTCGGCGACGGCGGCCTGCCCGAAGACGCCGCCGCGGTGGCTGACCTGAGCCCACCCGACGGCGCCCTCGCCCCCGACGCCGCCCCGCCGCCCCCCGGCTGCGCCGACGACGACCAGGACGGCGATGGCTATGGCACCGGCCCTGCGTGCCCCCTGCCCGACTGCGACGACCAGAACGCCGCCATCCACCCGGGCGCCATCGAGGCCTGCGACGGCGGCGACGACGACTGCGACGGCGCCATCGACGAAGACCTGTACACCGCCACCTGCGGCGTGGGCGGCTGCGCCCGCGAGGTCCCGAACTGCGAGGACGGCGCGCCGACCCGCTGCACCCCGGGCGAGCCCCAGCCCGAGGCCTGCAACGGCGAGGACGACGACTGCGACGGGTCGATCGACGAGGACGCCGGGGGGGCCACCTGCGGCACGGGCGCCTGTGTGCGGCCCAGCGTGTGCGGCCCCGACGGCCCCGTCTGCACCCCGGGCGAGGCCGCCGACGAGGTGTGCAACGGCCAGGATGACGACTGCGACGGCGCCACCGACGAGGGCCTGCAGGGCGCCGCGGTCGAGGTGCGCAGCTACACCAACGACCTGCGCCCCCGGCACGCCGAGTGCGACGGCGGCGGCGGGCGCATCGGGCCCGCGTGCAACGCCGCCATCCACCGCCACTGCGCCGCGCAGGCCTGCCGCGACACCGGCTACGGCCCCGTCGAGAACAGCGGCGACACCGCGGTCGTCACCTGCCTGGGCGTCGCCGCCACCGCCGACGTGCCCTTCGCCACCCTGCAGGGCCGCCACCCGGGCTGCGCCGCGGGCCGCCCCCCGCAGAGCCCCGACTGCAACGCCGCCATCAACCGGTGGTGCCAGGCGAGCGGCCACCTCAGCGGGTTCGGCCCCCTCGAGGTTGGCCCCGAGAGCATGACCGTCGCCTGCGTGGCGCGGGACGCCGCCCAGCCCTTCGAGGTCAGCTACGCCCAGGGCCTCGCCGCCCAGCACCCGCCCTGCGACGGATCGACCCAGCGCATGGGCCCCGACTGCAACGCGGCCATCCACCGCTGGTGCCGCGCCCAAGGCTTCGCGAGCGGCTTCGGTCCCGTCGAGAACAGCGGCGACACCGCGTTCGTCGTCTGCGTGCGGCCGTGAGCCGCCGCCCCCTGCCCGGAGCCCCCATGCGCCGACCCCCCAGCCCCCCTCGCCCGGGCCTGATCCTCGCCTGCGCGCTGGCGGGGCTCTGGGCCTGCAACGATGACCCCGCCCGGGTGATCCGCCGGGACGGCGATCCGGGCCCCCTGCCGTTGCTCGACGCCCGGCCCCTCGACCGCGGCGTGGCAGACGCCAGCCTGGATCAGGGATCGGCCGACGCCGATCTGGCGCCGGACGCCGCCCAGCCCGACCTGGCCGGGCTGGACCAGGGCCCCGTGGACCAGGCGGTGCCAGACCAGGCGCTCCCCGACATGGCCGACCTGGACCAGGCGCTCCCCGACATGGCCGAGCCAGACCTGGCCATCCCCGACCTGGCCATCCCCGACCTGGCCATCCCCGACCTGGCCATCCCCGACCTGGCCATCCCCGACATGGCCATCCCCGACCTGGGCATCCCCGGCGTGCCGCCCGGCCGGACGCCCTGCGACCTCTGGGGGGAGGGCTGGGTGCTGTGGTCGTTCCACTACGACGCCGGCAGCCGCAGCCCGCGGGTGGACGTGTGGGACGCCACCTGTGACTACGGCTTCCAGAACCAGGCCTGCAGCATCTTCGACATCTGCCGGGGCGCCATCGGCTGCCAGGTGCCCCGGCTGAACGACGGCGCGGTGCACCTCAGCGCCAACACCTACTACCTGCAGATCCGCTTCGCGGTGCAGGGGCTGGCCTTCCAGCAGGCCGCCCTGTTCGTCGAGGCCCGCGCCACCCGCGGCGGGGGCAGCTTCGAGGCCACCCAGCCCGGCCTGGGCGGCGGCTTCGCGGTGGATCAGGTGGCCGGCGACTACCGGTGGTACGGCATGGACTGGTCGGACCTGCTGAGCCCGGGCGACGATCCGGGACTGACCGCCGTGCGCATCGCGCCCGCCAACAGCGCCATCGCCGTGCGCGCCGCGGCGCTGTGCGTGCGCTGAGCGCTGAGCGAAAAACCCCGAGAGCGTCGGACGTTGCGCCGATGGCGGGCGCGCCGTAAGGTCCGCCCATGCATGATCGCAGCACCCCCAATATCGCCATCTTCGCCGACTTCGAGAACATCGCCATCGGCGTGCGAAACACCCGCTACGGGGACTTCGACGCCGACCTGGTCATCGAGCGGCTGCTCGACAAGGGCAACATCGTCGTCAAGAAGGCCTACGCCGACTGGACGCGCTACAAGTCCGCCCGCCGGCCCTTGCACGAGGCCGCCTTCGAGCTGATCGAGATCCCCCACGTCTCGTACTCGGGCAAGAACTCGGCCGACATCCGGCTGGTCGTCGACGCCCTCGACCTCTGCTACACCAAGGATCACATCGACGTCTTCGTGATCATCTCGGGCGACAGCGACTTCTCGCCGCTGGTGAGCAAGCTGCGCGAGAACGCCAAGAAGGTCATCGCGCTGGGCGTGAAGAACTCCACCAGCGACCTGCTGGTCGAGAACTGCGACGAGTTCATCTACTACGACGATCTGGTGCGCGAGAAGCCGGGCGGCCCGGGCCAGCCCCGCCGCAAGAAGAAGCGCCGCAGCGGGCGCGATCGCGGCGAGGGCAGCGAGCGCACCGAGGGCGCGGGCGAGCCCCCCGCCGACGCCCCTGCCCCGTCCGCGCCGGCGGGCCGTGGCCGAGGCGCGGCGCCCGCGCAGAGCGACAGCCCGGCGCCCCGCCAGGACGCCAAGTTGAGCGCCGGCGAGGCCAGCGAGGCCAGCGAGGCCAGCGAGGCCGACATCATGGGCGCCGACGGCCCCGTGAAGAGCGTCGAGGAGCGCAAGCTGGACGCCCTCGAGATGGTGCTGGACACCGCCGACCGGCTGTTCCGCG
>JAUHVS010000475.1 GCA_030424955.1 bacterium
GCATCATGGGGTGTTGCGCTCACAGAGAACGGACACCCCCATGATCGACGTCGCGGTCACCGCCCTCGTCAGCGCCGCTGCCGCCGCCGGCAGCGTGGTCCTGAAGCAGCGCAAGGCGCGGGCGCTTCGGCTCCAGGCGGTCGCCCGCCGCCGCACCGTCGGGCTCGCGGCGGTCGAGGCGGAGCGCGAGGCCGCGCTGGCGGCGGCCGCCGCCCGGGCGGAGGCCCGCCGCGCCGCGCAGCGACAAGCCCTGAGCGAGCGTGAGCAGGCCGTCGTCGAGGAGGAGCCTCGCATCGAGCTGATGGAGGCCACCTGGGCCCGGCGAGACGAGCAGCTCGCGGCCCGCGAGGCCGAGATCGACGGCCGCTTCGACGCCATCCGGGACCAGCGCGCCGCCGCCCGCGCCCAGCTCCGCGAGGCCACCGAGGCCGACACCCGCATCGTCGAGGTGCTGGAGCAGTCCGCCGGCAGCTCCCGCGAAGAGGTCATCGAGACCCTGCGCCAACAGCTGGGCAACAGCGCGTCGGTCGCCGCCCAGCGCGCCGCCCGCGCCCTGGAGGAGCAGACCGAGGCCAAGCGCGAGGTCCACGCCCGCCGGCTCATCGACGTGGCCGCGCAGCGCTACGGCAGCCCCATGCCCGCCAGCCGCCTGGTGACCCACGTCACCCTGCCCCGCAGCGAGGCCCTGCGGGAGCGCCTGCAGGCCGACGGCCAGGCGGTGCTCAAGGCCCTCACCGAGGCCACCGAGGTGCGCTTCGAGGCCATGGACGACGACCGCCTGCACCTGCGCGGGCCCGACCCCTACACCCGCGAGGTGGGCCGGCTGGCCTTCGAGCGCATGGTCAAGGGGGGGACGATCACCGAGGCCGTCGCCCGCAAGGCCGCCACCAAGGCCGCGGTGGACCTCGAGAAGACGGTGCGCGACGCCGGGCGGCGGGCGGCCCGGCTGCTGCACCTGCGCGACATACACCCCGAGATCCTGCACCTGGTGGGCAAGCTGCTGTTCCGCACGAGCTACACGCAGAACCAGTGGCAGCACGCCATCGAGACGGCGTTCCTGTGCAACATGATGGCCGAGGACCTGGGCATGAACGGCGCCATCGCCCGGCGCTCAGCCCTGATCCACGACATCGGCAAGGTGCTCTACGTCGAGACCGAGGCCACCGGCAGCCACGCGGTGAGCGGGGCCAAGTTCGCCACCGATCACGGCGAGCTGCCCGAGATCGTCCACCCCATCGCCAGCCACCACAACGATGAGCCGCCGTCGACGGCGTTGGCCCACCTGGTGGCGGCCGCGGACGCCCTGAGCGGCGCCCGGCCCGGCGCCCGCCGGGAGACCATCGAGTCCTTCTCGGAGCGCGTGGAGGCCCTGGAGGCCATCTGCCGCGACTTCGGCGAGATCAACAAGGCGTTCATCATGTCGGGCGGCCGCGAGGTGCGCATCAACGTGGATCCCCGCGCCGTCGACGATCTGGGCGCGATGGACCTGTCGGGCGACGTGGCGGCGCGCATCGAGGACGAGCTCACCTTCCCCGGCCAGATCAAGGTGACGGTCGTGCGCGAGACCATCTCATCGGCGGTGGCGCGGCGCGCCCGTTGACCCGCCCGGTCAAAGCCGCCCGCCCCCCTGGCCGATAGCCCAGGCAGACGGTTGAGACTTGGCAGACCGGGGCCGCGCTGAGCGCGGGCGGCTCCCCAGGCGACGGGGCGGCGCTGCCAGCGGGCGCGACGCCCGGTGGCCGCGCCCCCTGCCAGTGGACGCCGCAGCCCGTGCCATCGAACAGGGGAATCCGATGACCACGCCCACCCCCAATGCCGCTCGCTACCAGGCGGAGCGCGCCGTGGACGCCCCCGTCGCCGGGCACTTCGCGGTGGCCGTCGATCTGGAGCTGGGGGGCCGGGTCACCCTGTTCCATCCGCCGGCCGAGGGGCTCAACGCCGACGAGTTCCTGCACGTCGCCCGGGCTGAGCTCGCCCGCTGTGGGCCCCTGCGGGACACCGGCTACTGCACCCTGCGGGACGTGGGCGTGGACCCCACCGGCGCCCCCTTCGTGGTGCTGGATCGGCCCCAGGGCCGCAGCCTGGCGACCGTCTTGCGAGAGCAAGGCCAGATGCGCGCCGATCTGGCCCTGGCGATGCTCATCGACCTCACGGATCCGGTGGAGCGCGCCCACCAGCTGGGCATCGTGCCGGTGCCGCTCACAACCGACGGCGTGTTCCTGCAGCCCCGCGCCGACGGCCACTACCGGGTGTCCCTGGTGGATCTGGCGCTGCACCGCACGCCGCTGCGCCGCCTGGTGCCCCCCCCGCTGCGGCCCGAGGCCTTCGACTCGCCCCAGGTGTACGCGGGCGCACACCCCGAGGCCCGCGACGACGTCTTCTCCCTCGCCGGCCTGCTGTACCTCGCGCTGTACGGCGTGATGCCCCCACCCATGGGGCCCCACGGCCCAACCGACGGCTCGGGCTGGCCCACGGTGCCCGCCGAGAACATCCGCCTCGACCGCCGCCTGGAGGCCTGCCTGCACACCGTCCTGCTCAAGGGGCTGGCCACCACCCGCGAGGCGCGCTTCCGCACCGTCGGCGAGCTGCGGCGCGCGCTGGTGGGCCTGCGGCAGCTGATGCGGCTGTCGTCGGCCGCCTTTGAAGTGCTGGCGGCCACCCGCGGCCGGCTGGGCCGGCAGGCCGGCCCCCTCGACATGCAGCTGCCCGATCCTGAGCTGGACCGCGCCGCGGCCGCCCACGCCCGCATCCAGCAGGTGGTGTCGACGCCGGGCGGCGGGAGCCTGTCGCGCCTGACCACCCCCAAGGGCGTGCCCGGGCCGCTGGGCAACCGCTTCCTCCGCGAGGACTGATCCGGCGGGCTGACGCGCCCTGTCAGGGCCCCTCGGGCGTCACGATGGGGTTCTGCAGCGCACGGGCTGAGCGTGGCTTGCGGGAGGGGCGCCGATCCAGCGCCGAGCCGAGGGTGTGGGGGGTGCGTGTAGCGGGCGGCGGCCCCTTCGCTGCGCGCCCCGGCGGGCGACGCGCTGCGCGCGGCCGGGCCTGCACCGCAGCCTTCGCTGGCTGGCCGGCGTCGCGGGCCCCAGCCCCCAGATCGCCTGTCCCGCTGTCCACCGCGCCTCCGGTGACGCCGCCATCCGCCGCCACACCGCCGTCGCCGGCCACGGCCCCATCGGCCGCCACGACCGCGTCCATCGCCAAGACCGCCTCGGCGCCCCCGGCGTCCAGCCCCGCCGCCACCGGCACGGGGCCGGCCTGGGGACCCGGGGCGCGCGCGGCCGGCGCCTGGGCCGCCGGTGTGTCGCCGGGCCGGGGCCCCCGGCCCCACAGCGCCGCGGCCAGCCCCACGAGCCCCACCACCAGGGCCAGCGCCAGCCAGGCAGAGCGGCGGCCCGCGCCCGATCCGGGGGCCCAGCCGAGCGCGCCCAGGTCGGGGCCGCTCGGGAGGGCGGCCGTGTCGGTGGCGTTCAGGGCCGCCGCCAGATCGGCCCGGGCCTCGGCGGCCGTGGCGTAGCGCAGGGCGCGATCGCGGGCGAGCAGGCGCAGGCACAGCCGCGCGACCGCGCCCGGCACCCCCTCGGGCGGCGCGGGATCTTCGGCGACGATGCGGTGGGCGATGGCCAACGGCGTGGCGCCGGGGGTCTCGAAGGGGCGCCGGCCGGTCAGCAGGCGGTAGAGCACCACCCCCACCGCGTACAGGTCGCTGCGGGGGTCGTCGTTGACGCCCCCGAACCGCTCGGGCGCCAGGTAGTGCGGCGTGCCGAGGATGCCCTCGCCGGTGGGATCGGCCTCCCCCGTCATGGGCTCAACCGCCCGCGCGATGCCGAAGTCGCAGACCTTGACGCGGCCCGTGTCGGCCGCGACCAGGATGTTCGCCTCCTTGATGTCGCGGTGCACGATGCCCGCGGTGTGGGCCGCCTGCAGCGCCGCCAGCACCTGGTCCATCAAGGCCAGCGCCACCGCCGGCGCGACGGGGTGGCCCTTGGGATACTGGCGCCCCAAGTGCCCGTCGCCAAAGAGCTCCATGGTCAGGCACGGGGCGCCGCCGGGCATGCGGTCGATGCGGTACACCTGGATGATGTGCGGATCGTTGAGCCGCGCGAGCAGCCGGGCCTCGTCGCGAAAGCGCGCGAGCACTTGCCCGTCGGGATCGTGCAGCACCTTGAAGGCCACCGGCCGCTCCAGGGCCAGGTCGACGGCCTCGTACACCGCGCCGAAGCCGCCGTTGCCCAGGGCCCGCACGATGCGGTGGTTGAGCACCACCAGGCCGTCGGCCAGGGGCACCCGGTCGGTGGGGGTGTCGTCGGGCGGCGGCGCAGGGGGCTGTGGCGCTGCCGGTGCCGGGTTGACCGGTGGCGCCACGGCCGGCTCGACGGCCGTGGCGCGGGCCGACACCGCCGCCACCACCAGCGACCGCGCGTCCAGGGTGACCGCCGGCGGCCCGGGCGCGTCGGCGCCAGCGGGCGCCGTGGCCAGCGGCTCGGTGGGGCGCAGGTGGGCGGGCGACACCGTGGTGGTGTCTCCTTGGTCGTCGGGGGGTGGGCCGCTCGGGGCGTCGGTGCTCATCGCTCAGCGCACCGCGAGCCGCACGCAGCGGCCCCGGCCCCCACGCTCGCAGACCTCGAGCTGGGGCGCTGGATCGGCGAAGGCGGCGGCGGGCGCGAGCAGGCCAACCCCACGGGGCGCGCCGTCGGCCGCCACCTGCGGATCGGCCATGCGCCACAGCACCCCGTCCCGGGGCGCCCCGTCCGGGCCCAGCAGGCGCACGGCGCCCACGGTCAGCGTCGGCTGGCTGTGGTTGGTCACGGTGGCCCGCACCAGCACCTGCGCGCCCAGCCGCACGCCGCGCTCGATGGTGAGGTAGATGAACTCGCGCTTGGTCCGCGCCGCCTCGACGGGCGCGGGCTGGAGCGGCCCCGCCGCCGCCCAGCCGGCCAGCTGGTGACGCGCGCGCTCGTCGAGCTGCCCCGCCAGCGGCGCCAGCACCGCCGCGGTGTCGGGGGTGACGCCCGCGTCGCCCTCGGCGAGCCAGGCCCGGATGACCTCAGCGGCCTCGACGCCCGCCTTGCGGGCCAGGGCTGCGCCGCGGGTCACGCGCACCAGGTCCGGGGCGTCGCCGGCGTCGGCCGCCACCGTGACCCGGCACGCGAAGGCCAGATCGTCTCGCCCGATGATGGTCAGGTTGGTGGCGGGCCGGGTCTGGCGCACGTAGGGGCTGTCGACCAGGGTCACGACCACCACGTTGTCTTTGACGTGGGCCACCAACACATC
>JAUHVS010000476.1 GCA_030424955.1 bacterium
GACGGATGATCCCGATGGCGCGCCCACGCGCTGAGTGGCTGGCTGACTGACGCCGGCTCGCTCCCGATCCTACGCCGGCCTGCGCGCTCGCGCCGACGCTGAGCTGCGCCCTCGTGGCGGCTTGTCCCCTGGCAATCGTGTGTTTCGCGTGTGGGTCACGTCGTTGAGCCATCTTCCTTTGAAACGACCTGGCACCAGGCAGGGAATCACACCCATTGACGACGCCCCACCCCTCCCCGAGCCTGGCGCCATGGGCACACCACTCGCACCCGGACTCTACGAGTCGATCATCACCGAGGCACTCGCCGGCGCCCTCGCGCGCACCCCCGGCGCGACCCAGCGCCCCCTCCGAGACGGCGAAGCCAGCCGCCTCCTCGGCCGCCACCTGGGCGCCTACGTGCGCCGCGCCCTAGAAGCCGCGGCCCCCCACAGCCGCGTCGACCTCATCAACGCCATCCTCCACACCGTGGGCGAGCACGTCCCCGACTTCGTGCTGCCCGGCGACGCCGTCCGCGCGGCGGTCTTGACGGCCATCCACCCCGCCGCCATGGGGGCCGCGCCGCCCGGCCGCCCGACCGTCCCGCTCGATGAGGCCGCGCTCTTCGTCAACGCCCGCCAGGAGCCCAGCCTGGCCAGCGAGCTCCGAAAGGAGCTCGAGAGCGCCGACCGGGTCGATCTCATCTGCGCCTTCCTCTTCTGGACCGGCTACATCACCGTGCGCGCCGCCCTCGCCGACTTCATCCAGCGCGGCGGCCGCCTGCGGGTCATCTCCACGCCCTACCGCGGGGTGACCGAGCCCCGCGTCCTGGCCGATCTGGCCGCCCTCGGCGCCGAGGTCCGCATCGCCTACGTCGCCCAGACCACCCGCCTCCACGCCAAGGCCTGGCTGTTCCACCGCGCGTCGGGCTTCTCAACGGCCTATGTGGGCTCGTCCAACCTCTCGAAGTCCGCGCTGCACACCGGGCTCGAGTGGAACGTCCGGCTCGCCGAGGCCGACACCCACGCTGTCATCGACAAGTTCCGCGCCGCCTTCGAGAGCTACTGGCGCGATCCCGACTTCGCGCCCTACGAGGCCACCCGCTTCCAGGCCGCCCTCAAGCACGCCCGCGGCGCCGACGCCCTCACCACCCTCTTCGAGCTACGGCCCCGGCCCTTCCAACGCGAGATCCTCGACCAGCTCGCGGCCGAACGGCACCTGCACGACCGGCACCGCAACCTGGTGGTCGCCGCCACCGGCACGGGAAAGACGGTGGTGGCCGCCCTCGACTACGCGCGCCTGTGCCGGCCCGGGTACCGGCCGACGCTGCTCTTCGTCGCTCACCGCATCGAGATCCTGCGCCAGGCCCGCGACACGTTCCGGCACGCCACCGGCGACGGCAGCTTTGGTGAGGTGCTCGCGCACAACCACGTGCCCACGGCAGAGCGGCACGTCTTCGCCTCCATCGCGTCGCTCCAGCGGGTGCTGGCCGACCTGGCGCCCGACCAGTTCGAGCATGTGATCATCGACGAGTTCCACCACGCCCAGGCGCGCACCTATCGGGCGGTCCTCGACCACCTCCAGCCCAAGGAGTGGCTCGGCCTGACGGCCACCCCCGAGCGGGCCGACGGCGTCAACGTCATGGATCTGTTCGACGGTCACGTGGCCGCCGAGGTGCGGCTCTGGGACGCCATCGAGCGCGGCTTGCTCGTGCCGTTCCAGTACTTCGTGCTGCACGACGGCGTGGATCTGTCGCAGGTGAGCTGGCGGGGCGGGCGCTACGACGCCGACGCCCTGGGCCGGCTCTACACCGGCAATGACCGCCGCGCCCACCGGGTGGCCAAGGCCGTGCAGGACCACGTGGCGGATCCCCAGGCCATGCGGGCGCTCGGCTTCTGCGCCGGGGTCTCGCACGCCCACTACATGGCCAAGGCCTTCACCGGCGCGGGGGTCCCAGCGGCCGTGGTGACGGGCAGCACGCCCAGCGCCGAGCGGGCCGCTACCCTCGCGGCCCTCCAGGGCGACGCGCCGGATCGCCCCCGCGTGCTGTTCACCGTCGACGTCTTCAACGAGGGCGTGGATCTGCCCGCCGTAGACACCGTGCTGTTCCTGCGGCCCACCGAGAGCGCCACGGTCTTCCTGCAGCAGCTCGGCCGCGGCCTGCGCCGCTGGGCGGGCAAGCGCTGCCTCACGGTGCTCGACTTCGTCGGTCGCCCGCGCCGCGAGTTCCGCTTCGATCGCAAGCTCCGGGCGCTCACCGGCGAGGGCCGGGCCGCCCTCGCGCGCCAGGTGGCCGCCGACTTCCCCTGGCTCCCGGCGGGCTGCAGCCTGCAGTTCGACCGCGCCAGCCGCGAGCTGGTGCTCGACAACCTCCAGCAGGCCCTGGGCAACCGCAAGAAGACCCTCGTCGATGAGCTGCGCGCGCTGGGTGACGTGGATCTCGCCGGCTTCCTGCGGGCCACCGATCTCGATCTCACCGACCTCTACCGGGCCCGTAGCTTCGCGGATCTGCGCCGCGCCGCGGGCTGCCCTACGCCCCCCGCGGGGCCCCAAGAGGACGCCCTCGCCCGCGCGCTGTGCCGGCTGATCCACGTCGACGATCCCGAGCGCCTGGACGCCTGGCTGGCCCTGATCACGCCCGACGCCCCCCCCGCCGCGCCCACCACCGACCGCGCCCGGCGCCTGCGCCTGATGTTGAGCACGGCGCTCTTCGGCGGCCACGCCACCCGCCCCGACGCGCTGGCGCCGCTGTGGGCGCACCCCGCCCTGCGCGATGAGCTGGCCGCGCTCCTGCGGCTGCGGCGATCCCAGCTCGATCACGTGCCGCCCGCCTGGGCCCACGCGGCGCCCCTCAGCGTGCACGGGCACTACACCCTCGCCGAGATCATGGCGGCCTTCGACGATGTGCGCGACGGGCGGCTGTACGCCCCCCGCGAGGGGGTCGTGTTCCACGCGGCCAGCCGCTGCAACCTGCTCTTCGTCACCCTGCAGAAGGACGCCGACGACTACTCGCCCAGCACGCTCTACCGCGACTACGCCCTCGCGCCCGACCGGTTTCACTGGCAGAGCCAGAGCCGCACCCGCCCCGACAGCGTCAAGGGCCAGCGGCACGTGCACCACCTCGCCCAGGGGGTCACGCCGCTGCTCTTCGTGCGCCTCACCCGCAAGGACGATCGCGGCGAGACGCGCCCCTACGCGTTCCTGGGCCCGGCCCGCCTGGTCAGCCACACCGGCGACCGCCCCATGAACATCGAGTGGCAGCTGGTGCACCCCATGGGTGAGGCGGTCTTCCGCGCCGCCCGCGTGGTGGCCGGCTGAGCCCGGCCCGATCCGGCGGGCCTGCCCCGACCCACCGGGCGCCCAGCGGGCCTGCGCTGTCGAGCGGCAGCGGCTATCCTCGCGCGTATGCACCCCGTGCCCCGCCGCAGCGCGCGCCTGTCCGCGCTGATCCTGTGCTGCCTTGCCGGCTGCGCGCCCGTGGAGGCGCCGCTGATCCGCGCGCCCTCAGCGGACGCAGCGGCGGCGGATCGCGACGCCGTCCTCGCGGGGGGCGATGCCGACCCGCGTCAGCGGGACGACGGCCCGCCCGATGCCCGGCCAGCGGACGCCGGCCCCATGGACGCCGGCCACCCAGGGGACGGCGGCCCCCATCCCGACGCGGGCGGGGCGGACGCCGGTCTCTGGGACGCCCGTGCCCCCGACCTGGGCTCCCCGCTCGCGGCCCTCGGCCTCGATCCGGCCGAGATCGACGCCATCCTGAGCCTCGCGGCGCCCCTCGCGGCCCTGCCCGATCCCACCAACCGCGTCGCCGATGATCCCGAGGCTGCGGCCCTGGGCCAGGCGCTCTTCTTCGCCGACACCCTGGGCCCCGGGCTCATCGACTGCCCGTTCTGCCATGTGCCCGATCGCGGCTTCAGCGCCCCCCTCACCTACGACGGCACCGGGGGCCTGCGCCGCCGCAACGTGCCCTCGCTGCTCAACGCGGCGGTCCAGCCGTGGTTCTTCTGGGACGGCCGCGCCGACACCCAGTGGGCGCAGGTGATCACCCCCTTGGAGGACCCCGAAGAGATGGACAGCGATCGCCTGTTCATCGCCCGCGCCATCGCCGACAGCCCCGATCTGCGCGCGCGCTACGTCGCGTTGTTCGGGCCGCTGCCTGCGCTGGATGACGATCAGCGCTTCCCCCAACGGGCCACGCCCTTCCCCGAGGCGCCGCCCGCCCGCCAGGCGGCGTGGGCGGCGATGGCCCCCGAGGACCAACACGCCGCCTCCGAGGTGCTCGCCAACGTCGGCAAGGCCATCGCCGCGTATCAGCGGCGGCTGGTGGTGGCCGACAGCCCCTTCGATCGCTTCGCCGAGGGGGTGCGCGCCGACGACGCCCAGGGCCTCGCTGCCCTCACGCCCCAGGCCATCGCGGGGCTGCGGCTCTTCATCGGCCGCGCGGGCTGCCTGGGGTGCCACTGGGGGCCGGCCTTCTCAGAAGGCGCGTTCCACAACCTGGGGCAGGCGCCCTTCGCCAACGACGCCCGGCCCGACGGGCGCGCGGGGGCCATCGATCGCCTGCTCGCGAGCCCCTTCAACGCGGCGGGCCCCTTCAGCGACGATCCGAATGGGCCACAGGCGCAGCGGCTGGCCGCCCTCGCCGCCACCCCGCAGGACGTGGGCGCCTTCCGCACGCCCACCCTGCGCAACGTGGCGCTCACCGGCCCGTATGGGCACGACGGCCGCTACGTCACCCTGGAAGAGATGGTGCGCTACAAGGCGCAGCCCGATGACGCGCCGCCGGGCCAGCGGGATCAGGCCCTCGCGCCGGTGGCGCTGGATGACGCAGAGGTCGCGGCGCTCGTGGCCTTCTTGGAGAGCCTCACCAGCGCCCCGCCGCCGGCAGCGCTGACGCAGCCGCCCGCGCCCTGAGCGGCGGGGGGGCGCGCCTCAGCGAGCCCCTACGGGTCGGGCAGGCCGTCGCCCTCGTCGATGGCGTCGTTGAGCACGGCCTCGAGCTCGTCCTCATCCATCGCGAAGGCCTCCATCACCGTCAGGAACGACTCGATGAGGGCGCGGGTGACCTCCGGCCCGCGCAGCTGATCCGGCGTGACCACGGCGTCGTCGGCCAGCGCCAGCGTGCCATACACCGCCGCGCGCACGCCCTCGAGGGTCAGCTCGGCCTCGGCGGCGTCCAGGGCCTGCGGGTACACCGCGCTCATCCAGCCGTTGCCGTCGTACTCAAAGGTGAAGGCCAGGGCCGTCAGCCCCACCTCGACGCTCTGGGCCAGG
>JAUHVS010000477.1 GCA_030424955.1 bacterium
GCGATGGTGCCGTCACCATCCTCGTCGAGGATGGTGAACCCCGGCGAGAGCCCGACGTTGGCGGCCTCCTCTTTGAGGAACATCACGCCCAGCGAGTGGAAGGTGCTCAGCACGCACTTGCGGGCGGCCTTGCCCACCATGTCGGCGATGCGCTCGCGCATCTCGCCCGCGGCCTTGTTGGTGAACGACAGCGCCAGGATCTGCTCGGGGCGCACGCCCAGATCGAGCAGGTGCGAGATGCGGAAGGTGATCACCCGGGTCTTGCCGGACCCCGCCCCCGCCAACACCAGCACGGGGCCGTCGGTGGTCGCGACGGCATCGTACTGCTGGGGGTTGAGGCCGCTCAGGTCGGTCAAGGGGTCGTCCGATGAAGGGGGGCCAGCGCTGCGGCCCTCGCGCGCATTGAACCATGAGGGCCGCGACAAGTCGCGTCAGGTGAAGGAATCTGCCCCGCGGGCGGGACGCCTCAGCTTGACAAGCCCGGTGGGGGCCATTACCTCTCCGGGCCACGGTGAATGAGGATTCATTCAGGAGGGCTCGCCATCTCGTCCCCCGGCCCCAAGGACAAGCGCCGGCGCATCCACGATGCGGCGGTGAAGGTGTTCGCCGAGAAGGGCTTCTACAACGCCCGGGTCAGCGACATCGCCAAGGAAGCGGGCGTGGCCGATGGCACCATCTACCTGTATTTCAAGAACAAAGACGATCTGCTGATCTCGCTGTTCGAAGACCGAATGGAAGAGATCATCGCCAACTTCAAGGCCTCGCTGGTGGGCATCGACACCCCCGAGGCGCAGCTGCAGCGCTTCATCACGTTGCACTTGAAGATGGTGGCGGATCAGCCCCGCCTGGCCGAAGTGCTCACGGTGGAGCTGCGGCAGTCGTCGAAGTTCATGCACGAGTACCGGGCCCCGGGCTTTCGCGAGTACCTGGGGCTGCTCGAAGACATCATCGCCGCGGGCCAGGGATCGGGGCTCTTCGATCCCAGCCTGCATCCAACGCTGCTCAAGCGCGTCATCTTTGGCGCGCTCGATGAGGTGAGCCTCCACTGGGTCAGCGCCCGGCGGAAGCCCTATGACCTCGACCGAGCGGCGGCAGAGATCTGGTCGATCTGTGCGCATGGGCTGGTCCGTCGGGCCGGCTCGCACGCCGAGAACACGTAGAGGAGGAGCAGGTGAAGATCCTGGTCACCGCGAAGCGGGTCATCGATCCGTACTCGAAGCCGAGCCTGACGTCCGACGGTCGCATCGACGATGACGATCTGGACTTCAAGATGAACCCGTTCTGCGAGATCGCCGTCGAGGAGGCGCTGCGCATCGCAGAGGGCGCCGACGACGACGTCGAGGTCGTGGCCGTGGCCATCGGCTCCGATGAGGCCACCAAGGAGGTCCGCACGGCGCTCGCCATGGGCGCGCACCGCGGCATCCTGGTGGAGATGGACGAGGAGGAGCTCGACAGCGACCTGGTGGCGAAGATGCTCCAGAAGATCGTCGCTGACGAGGCGCCCGACCTGGTCATCATGGGCAAGCAGGCCGTGGACGGCGACAGCAACCAGGTCGCTCAGCTGCTGGCTGAGTACCTGGGCTGGCCCCAGGCGACCTTCGCCTACAAGGTGGCCCTCGAGGGTGACACCCTGACGGTGCAGCGCGAGGTCGACGGCGGCGTCGAGACCGTGACGATGAGCCTGCCGGCGGTGGTCACCACCGACCTGCGCCTCAACGAGCCCCGCTACGCCAGCCTGCCCGGCATCATGAAGGCGAAGCGCAAGCCCCTGGCGACCCTGGACCCCGAGGACGATCTCGAGATCGACCTGGACCTCAAGGTGGAGCTGGTGGATCTGGCCAAGCCCGCCGAGCGGCAGGCCGGCGTGAAGGTGCCCGACGTGGACACCCTCATCGACAAGCTGGCCAACGAAGCCAAGGCCATCTGAACCGCCCCCAGGAGCGAAAGGAACGAGACTCATGAGTGACATCATCGTCCTGGCGGAGCAGCAGAACGGCAAGCTCGCCAACGCCAGCCGCAACGCCATCACGGCCGCGAAGGCCCTGGCGGCCCTCACCGGCGGTGGCTTCGACATCGCCGTCGCGGGCCACGGCATCGGCGACGTCGCCGGCGCCCTGGGCGGCTACGGCGCGGCCACCGTCTACACCGTGGACGACGCCGCCCTGGCCCACTACACCGCCCAGGCCTACGCCCAGGCGTTCAGCGCGGCCGTCGAGGCCTCGGGCGCCACGTTCGTGGTCGCCGCGGCCACGTCCATCGGCAAGGACTGCACGCCCCGCGTGGCGGCCCGCCTCGACGCCGGCATGGCCAGCGACGTCATCAAGATCGAGAAGGAGGGCGGCACCGTCCTCTACAGCCGCGAGATCTACTCGGGCAACCTCATCGGCCGCATGAAGATCAACACCGACATCCAGGTGCTGACCGTGCGCGGCACCGAGTTCGCCATGGCCGAGGCCAGCGGCGGCGCCAGCGCCACCCAGGCCGTGTCGGCCAGCATCGAGGGCGTGCGCATGACGTACGTGGGCCTCGACGCGGTGGAGAGCGACCGTCCGGCGCTGACCGAGGCGTCGGTGGTGGTCTCCGGCGGCCGCGGCCTCAAGGAGCCCGAGAACTTCCAGAAGGTGCTCGAGCCCCTGGCGGACCACTTCAACGCCGCCATCGGCGCCACCCGCGCCGTCGTCGACGCCGGCTGGGTGCCCAACGACTGGCAGGTGGGCCAGACCGGCAAGGTCGTCGCCCCCAACCTGTACATCGCCATGGGCATCAGCGGGGCCATCCAGCACCTCGCGGGCATGAAGGGCAGCAAGACCATCGTGGCCATCAACAAGGACCCCGAGGCGCCCATCTTCAGCGTCGCGGACTACGGCCTGGTGGCCGATCTGTTCGAGGCCGTGCCCGAGCTGACCAGCAAGCTCAAGGCCCGCTGAGACCCCCGCGGCCCGCCGTGGGCCAGGCGGGGGCGGCGAGCGCCGATCCCCCGCCCGCCGCGCGCCCGATCGGGCCGCGGCGACCCGCACCTTGGGCTGCCTGCCCCAGCGTGCGATAACCCGTCGCACCAAGCCGTGAACGCCCCCTCTCTCGGGGGCGCGCGCCGTACTGAGGGCGCCGGGCCACCTCGTCTGGGGTGGGCCGGGATCGGCCCTCGCTTGCGAGAGGACGACCCATGACCGAGCCCACCCCCCGAGCCGCTGAGCTGCGCGCCCGCGCCACGGCGTGGCTGGCGGATGATCCCGACGCGCGCACCCGCGCCCAGACCCAGGCCCTGCTCGACGCCGATGACGTGCCGGCCCTCGAGGGCTGCTTCGGCGGCCGGCTCGCCTTCGGCACGGCGGGCCTGCGTGGCGCCCTGGGGCCCGGCCCCAACCGCATGAACGAGGCCAACGTGCGCCGGGTGGCGGCGGGCCTGGGGGCCTACCTGCTGGCCGGGGATCACGGCGCCGAGCGGGGGGTGGTCATCGGCTTCGACGGCCGCCACGGCTCGCTGCCCTTCGCCCAGGCCACCGCCCGGGTGCTCGGCGGGCTGGGCATCCCCAGCTACCTGTTCGACGGGGTCGTGCCCACGCCTCAGCTCGCCCACGCGCTGGTGCAGCTCGGCTGCGCCGCCGGCGTGATGGTCACCGCGAGCCACAACCCGCCGCAGGACAACGGCTACAAGGTCTACTGGGCCAACGGCGCGCAGATCGTGCCGCCCCACGACGGCGGCATCAGCGACGCCATCGACACCATCGACGGCCTGGCGGGCGTGGCCGTGCCGGCGCTGGACGCCCTGCAGGCGCAGGGGCTGGTGCGGCCCGTGCCGCCCGCCGTGCTCGAGCACTACCTGGCCGCCGTGGACGCCCTGCGCATCTACGACGGCCCCACGGATCTGCGCATCGTCTACACGGCCATGCACGGCGTGGGCGCCGCCCTGGTGGACACCGTGCTGCGCCGCCACGGCTACGACGATCTGCACTTCGTCGCCGAGCAGCGCGACCCCGATCCCGACTTCCCCACGGTGTCGTTCCCCAACCCCGAGGAGCCCGGCGCCCTGGATCTGTCGCTGGCCCTGGCCCGCAAGGTGGACGCCGACATCCTGTTCGCCAACGACCCGGACGCCGACCGCCTGGCGGTGGCCGTGCCCGACGGGCAGGGCGGCTGGCGGCAGCTCACGGGCAACCAGGTGGGCCAGCTGATCGCGGCCGAGCTGCTGGCCAGCAACGATCGCCCCGACCGGCTGGTGGCCACCACCATCGTCAGCTCGGGCATGCTGGCGGCCCTGGCCGAGGCCCACGGCGCCACCTGCGTCGAGACCCTCACGGGCTTCAAGTGGATCGCGAACGCGGCCCTGGCGTGGCCCGGCGAGTTCGTCATGGGCTACGAGGAGGCCCTGGGCTACAGCATCGGTCCGGTGGTGCGCGACAAGGACGGTGTGTCGGCGCCGCTGATCTTCGCCGACCTCGCGGCCCGCGCGAAGGCCGAGGGCGCCACCGTGCTCGACCGGCTGGCGGCGCTGTACCGCCGCATGGGCCTGTACGCCACCCGCCAGAAGAGCCTCACCCTGCCCGGCGCCGCCGGCAAGGCCCGCATCGACAGCCTGATGGCCGCCCTGCGGGCGGATCCGCCCGCCGAGATCGCGGGCGTCGCCGTGGCGCGGGTGCGCGACATCCTCACCGGGCAGGCCCGGGCGGCCAACGGCACGGTGACCGCCATCGACCTGCCCAAGAGCAACGTGCTGGCCTTCGACCTGGCCAACGGCAGCCGGGTGCTGGCGCGGCCCTCGGGCACGGAGCCCAAGCTCAAGTTCTACTTCGAGGTGCGCAGCACCCTGGGCGCCGACGAGGCGCTGGCGGCGGGCGAGGCGCGGGCCGAGGTCGCGCTGGACGCGTTGGTGGCCGACATGAGCCGGATCGCGGGGATCGACTGATGCGACAGGCGCGGCGGTGGTGGATGGTGGCCCTGGGCTTGGCCCTGTGGGCCTGCGACGACGGGGCGCTCGAGGACAACCCGGGCCTGGAGGCCGGCGCCGATCAGGGCCTGTCGGTGGACGGCGGCGGCGGCCTCGACCCCGATGACGGGCGGCCGGCGCCCGACCGCGGCGTGCCGCCCGGGGGCATCTGCGCCCCCGGCGAGACCCGCTGCGTGGACGGCCTGCTGCGCACCTGCATCGACGACGCGACGGGCTGGCTGGTGGAGCGCTGCGGCGAGGCCAGCCTGTGCCAGGACGGCGCCTGCGTCGACCTGGTGTGCAGCCCTGGCGCGCGCCGGTGC
>JAUHVS010000478.1 GCA_030424955.1 bacterium
ACCGCACGACGTTAGCCCACCCATCGCCGTGGCGCCACTGAGGCGACGCACCCAGCACGGTCCAGTGTTCCGTGCTCGACAAGGGACCGACGGCCACCGGCGCCGCCGCAGCCGGGGTCGAGGCCGGCCAGACAGGCGCCATGCCAAAGGCCGTGGGGGTCGGCATGGGCAGCCACGGCCCGGGGGCGTCGGGCTGCAGGCGGACAGTCACCGCGCAGCCTTGCGCATCACACGCCACCTGGGTGACCGCTGTCACGGGCAGCAGCCGGCCCATCGCCGTCGCCGCAGCCGCCGGGGTGGCCAGGCGGTCGCGGAGATGCTCGAGCGCGGCCCCCCGGACCGCCACGTGGACCGTCGCCGTCGCCCTGCGCCGATCGACGACGCCGCGCACGGTCCAGGGGCTCGCCCCCGCCCTTGTCGCCGCCTCCCGTGAGCCCGGCTCAGGCGCTGGGGCGGCCGGCTGAGCCGGCGAGCCGCCGGTGGACGCACCTTGCTGTTCGTCTGGCCAGAGCGTCTGCAGGTCGCCGGTCTGTCGCCACGCGCGGTCCCGCCAGCGGGCGGCCTCAGACCACCGCCGGCCCGCCTCCAGGGCCTCGATGAGGTCGCCGTACGCGGCCACCACGCCCCCCTCGGCGCCGCGCCGCAGCGCGGCCAGCCGCGCCGCCCAGGGGAGCGGGCCCTGGGCGACGGCCCACCAGGCCGGGGCGTGCCGCGGCCAGGCGGTGGCCCACCGGGCCGCGATGGCAGCGGCCTGTGGCGGGTCAATGGCCCGCGCGATCCACCACGCCGCGCGCAGGGCCGCTGCGTCGTGATCCACCGCCGCGGTGAGGGCCTGGAGGGCTGCCCGCGCGTGGGGCGACTCGCGTAGCTCGGCGGGCGCGGTCAGCGCCGCCTGCGCGGCCGGGTGCAGCCCGTCGGGCGCCGTCAGCGTGGCGCCCGCCGCCTGGGCGGCGAGCACCAGCGCCAGGGTCGCCGGGTGCGCCGGTGCGGCGGACAGCGCCTGCTGCACGGCCTCGATCCAGCCCGGCGCGCGGCGCTCCAGGGCACGGAACGCGATCGCTCGCCGGGCCGCCCCGCCAGCGCGCCCGGCGTCGGCGCGATCGGCCTGCCCCGGCGCGCCCGCCTCGAAGTCGAGCAGGTGGGCCAGCCGGGCCCGTCCGGCGTCGTCCAGGCGCCCATCGACGTGCGCCCGGGCCTGCAGCGCCTCAAGCTCGCGGCGCCAGGTCGGCACCGGGGGGGCGTGCACGGCGGGGCCGCAGCCCACCAGGCCCAGCGCGGCCAGGGCCCAGCCCCGCCACCTCATCGGGCCGCCTCGGCGCGCTCGACCGCGGCGCAGAACTGCAAGAACCCCTCACGGGCGCTCAAGGGCAGCAGGCCGCCGGGCCAGTGCAGGTGGCGGGCCACGCGGTAGCCCTCGCCCAGGCGGGCCACGGTGCGGGCGTAGCGCGCGCCCGCCGGGCCGCGCAGCCGCACCGTGGGCGGCGCCTCGTCGCTGAGCCACTGATCGAAGTCGTGCCGGGGGGCGCCCAGCCAGGCCGGCGCGCTGCGGGCGGCCCAGCCGTGCCAGCGCTGCCACGCCAGGGCCGGGGCCGGCGCCCACCAGCGGCGGCGATCCGCCTGCCAGGTGTCGCCGTCGAGGGCCGCGCCCGCCCACGCCTCACGCGCGCTCCCGTCATCCCCCGGCCAGCGGACCAGGAAGACCCCGTCGCCCCGCGAGTCCACCTGCCCCTCCCGCTGGCGCGCCTGGGTGGGCGCGGGCAGCTCAACCCACCGGCCGCTGCCATCCAGCACCACCGCCGACGCCCCCGCCAGCTCGCCTGGCCCCTGGGCGCCGGTCCAGACCACCCCCTCGGACGGCAGCCACAGGGCGGTGACGGGCAGCAGCGCCTCGCTGAGCGGCCAGTCGGTCCCCGCGGGGCGCGCCCACCGGGGACGCGTCCGTACGGGCCAGGCCTCGACCCCCAACACCCGCAACGCGGCGGCCTGCGCCGCTGGGGTCGAGAAGCCATCGCGCACCCGCTGCAGCCGCGCGGCGAGCGGCAGCGTGCGCCAACGGGCGGCGGCCAACACGGCCCGCGGCGCCTGCACAGGGGATCGGTGGCCCATGGCCTGGGCGAAGGCGACGCCGTCGGCCCACCGCCCAACGGCGAGGGCGGGCTCATGGGTCAGCCAGTCGGCGGTGTCGGCGTGCCCGGGCGTCCTCGCCGGCTGGGGCGCCACGGTCCAGCGCAGGGCCCCTGCGCCCGCAGCCGCAGGGGTCAGGCCCGGCGCCGCCGCCCACCAGCCGCCGGCCGGGGGCAGGGTCACCCGCAGGCTGCCGCCGTGGATCGGCACAGCGGCGCGGACCCGCAGCACAGCCCCATCGGCTGCCTGCGCGGGGTGATCGACGACCCACGCCGCCTCGAGCTGATCCCCGACGGCCGTCGCCCACCCCTGGGCCGCCTCGGCGGGCGTCAGCTCGACCGGCGGCCCGCCCGCCTGGGGCCAGCGGCGCAGCCGGTGTACGTCGGCGGCGGGGGGCACGGCGATCCCCGCCGCTCGGGTCGGATCCCGGGCGATCCACAGCGCCTGCTGGGCCTCGGTGGAGCGCCCGTCGCCGCGCACGTGCAGGTGGCGGTGCACCCACAGGCCCTCAGCTGGCGCCGCAGGATCCAGCGGCGGCGGCGCGTCGGCCAGACGGCTCACCGCGACCCAGTCGGGCCCCGGCAGCGCCCGATCCGGGTCGAGGGTGCGCTGGCGCCGGCGGAGGGCGGGCTGCTGGGGATCGAGGTGCAGGCTCTCGGCGAGGGCGTCGGTGGCGCCCACCCAGTCGCCCGCGGCCGCAGCGGCGCGGGCCTGCGCCGCTCGCTGCGCAGCCGTGGCCAGCGGCGACGCCGGCGGGGCCGCCTGCGCAGGCGCCGGACCAAGGCCCGCGACGGTGATCCACCAGAGCAGGTGCAGGGCTCGCATCGCCGGCAGCATACCCGCGCCCGGCGCCAGCGCCCACCCCGCCCTTGCCGGCTGACGGGCGGCCATGGCAGGAAGCGTCGAACCCCTACCCCCGGAGCCCGCCATGGACCCCCGCGCCGCCCGAATTGAAGCCGCCTACGCCGATCGCAGCCTGCTCGCCGACACCGCCGACGTGGTGCGCAGCGTCATCGCCGACCTCGATCGGGGCGCCCTGCGGGTGGCGAGCCCCACCGACGACGGCTGGGCCGTGCACCAGTGGGTCAAGCAGGCGATCCTGCTGTTCTTCGGGATCTCGCAGATGCAGGTCATGGAGGTGGGCGGCCTGGAGTTCCACGACAAGATCCCCCCCAAGACGGGCCTCGCGGAGGCAGGCGTGCGCGTCGTGCCGCCGGGCGTGGCCCGCTACGGCAGCTTCCTGGAGGCCGGCGTGGTGCTGATGCCCGGCTACGTGAACATCGGCGCGTGGGTCGGCCGGGGCACCATGGTCGACACCTGGGCCACCGTGGGCAGCTGCGCGCAGATCGGCCGCGACGTGCACCTGTCGGGCGGCGTGGGGATCGGCGGGGTGCTCGAGCCGCCCGCGGCCGCGCCCGTGATCATCGAGGACGGGGCCTTCATCGGCTCGCGGTGCGTAGTGGTCGAGGGGGTGCGGGTGGGCGCCGAGGCGGTGCTGGGCGCCAACGTGGTGCTGACCGCCAGCACCCCCATCATCGACGTGACGGGCCCCACGGAGCGCATCCTGAAGGGCGCCATCCCCCCCCGCTCGGTGGTGGTCCCCGGCGTGCGCCCCAAGGCCTTCCCAGCCGGCACGTACCACCTGCCCTGCGCGCTGATCATCGGCCAGCGCACGGAGAGCACCGATCGCAAGACCTCGCTGAACGCCGCCCTGCGCGACTTCGACGTGGCCGTTTGAGCCGCCCCACCCGCGGGCTGCGCGGCGCCATGGTGCGTCCGCGGCCCACGTGGCGTATGCTGGGCGCACTGCTGTCTCACGCCCCTCGAGGTTCGCGGTGAGCGACGCCGAAAAGCCCCCGGTCGAAGATCTGTTCAGCGAAGAGGAGTCCGCGCTCGACACCGACGCGGGCCCTGAGCCCACGCGCCGCTCTCGGGGGTCGTTGCGGCCCATCATCGCGGCCGTCGGCGTCATCCTGCTGGGCCTGCTGTGGTACGTGTCGAGCGTGCACCACACCCGGTTCTACCTGGAGGTGGACGACAACCGGGTGTCGGTGGAGCGGGGCCTGTACCTGCCCTTCGGCACCAGCCAGTACGCCCCGACCACCGCGTACGACGCCTTCAAGTTGCCCGCCGGGGTCGCCCCCGAGCTGACCGGCGCCATGACGCACCAGGAGCTGGACCGCGTGCTGCGCGACCTGTTCGTGCGGGTGGCCCGCAAAGAGATCGACGACATGGAGCGCGGCGATCCCGAGCGCGCCGAGGCGATGCTCTTGCGGGCGCACAAGCTGCGCCACACCACGGCCTCGGAGGACCGCGACCTGCTCGACATGCTGGGCGACGTGTCCTTCCGCCGCGGGCTGCGCGAGGTGCGGGGCATCCAGGAGCGCTTCGACGCCGCCGTGCGCCAGTTCCGCATGGCCGCTCGCCGCGGCAGCGCCCGCTTCCAGAACGCCGAGCAGTGGGCCGCCGCCATCGCCCGCCAGCGCGACGAGGTGCGCCAGCTGGCCAAGACGAGCGGCCTCGACCCCGACACCTTCTTGATGAACGCCGCGCAGGGCAACCCGCCGAGCCTGCTGCCCCCGATGGAGCCCCCCCCCGCGGCGGCCGCCGAGGCCGACGCCGGCGCGCCCTGATCGAGCCTCAGCCGGGCCCCGCGCCCAGGAGCGATCCCCCCGATGATGACCTGGCCCTTCTCGCCTGGCCGGCCCGCGCTGGTGGGCATGGTGCACCTGCAGCCCTTGCCGGGCGCCCCCCTGTACACGGGCGACCTGGCCGCCACCCTCGGCCGCGCCCGCGCGGACGCCGAGGCCCTGGTCGCCGGCGGCGTCGACGCCGTGATGGTCGAGAACTTCCACGACGCGCCGTTCCTGAAGGGCGACCTGCCGCCCGAGACGGTGGCGGCGCTGACCCGCGCCGCGATGACCGTCAAGGCGGCCATCGGTGACCTGCCCCTGGGCATCAACGCGCTGCGCAACGACGGGCACGCCGCCCTGGCGGTGGCGGTGGCCACCGGCGCCGCGTTCATCCGCGTCAACGTGCTGGTGGGCGCGATGGTGACCGATCAGGGGATCATCGAGGGCTGCGCCGCCCAGCTCCTGCGGGTGCGCAAGCTGCTCGACGC
>JAUHVS010000479.1 GCA_030424955.1 bacterium
GCGCCCCGCCCGCGACGCCCCCGCGGCGCCCCGCCGCGCCACCGGCACCCCGATGATCCAGCTGTTCCACGCCACGAAGCGCTACACCCGCGAGGGGCTCGCCCTGGACGATCTCACCGTGCGCATCGACAAGGGCGAGTTCGTGCTGATCACCGGGCCGTCCGGGGCGGGCAAGACCACGCTGCTGAAGCTGATCTTTGCCGCGGAGCAGCCGAGCAGCGGGCAGGTGCTGGTGGCCGGCCACGCGGTGCACACCCTGCAGCGCCGCACGGTGCCCTGCCTGCGGCGCAACATCGGCGTGGTGTTCCAGGACTTCCGCCTGCTGACCGATCGCACGGTGTACGAGAACGTGGCCTTCGCGCTGGAGGTGCTGGGGCGACCGCCGCGCGACATCCGCCGCCGGGTGCTGACGGTGCTGCGGCAGGTGGGCCTGGGCGACAAGGTGCAGGCCCTGCCGACCCGCCTGTCGGGCGGGGAGCAGCAGCGCGTCGCCATCGCCCGCGCGCTGGTGAACGAGCCGCCGATCCTGCTGGCCGACGAGCCCACCGGCAACCTCGACCCCGCCCTCACCGCCGACATCATGGGGCTGTTCAACGCGGCCTGCGCTCGGGGCACGACGGTGGTGATCGCCACCCACGACCCCCAGATCATTCACCGCTACCGCCGCCGGGTTTTGCACCTGGAGCGTGGGCGGCTGGCTCGGGACGTCGGCTGATGGGCCGCCTGCCGCTGTACGCGCTGCGCCGCGCCCTGGCCAGCATCCGCCGGAGCGCCCGGCTACAGGCCGTGGCGTGGGCGACCATCGCCCTGGCGGTGGCGGTGCTCATCGCGGCGCTGACCGCCGTGCACGCCGTGGAGCGCCTCGCCGATCGCTGGACCGAGGGCACCCAGCTGGTGGCCTTCCTGGGCCCCGACGTCGACGCGGACCGGCTGGACGTGCTGCAGCTCACCGCGGCCGGCTGGCCAGAGGTGGCGACGGCGCGCGCCGTGGATCAGGCGGCCGCGGTCGCCGAGCTGCAGCAGACCCTGGGCGACGCCCCGGAGCTGCGCGCCGCCCTCACCGCCGATCTGGTCCCCGCCTCCCTCGAGATCACCCTGCGCACCCCGGGCGATCCCGCCGTGGTGGACGCGCTGTCGCGCCGCCTGCAGGGGCTGGCCGGCGTGGAGTCGGTGGACTGGGGGGCCGATCTGCTCGCCCGGGTCGAGGCGGTGCGTCGCGCGCTCCGGCTGGGCGCGCTGGTGGTGGCCGCGCTGGTGGCCCTCGCCGTCATCTTCATCATCTCGAACACGGTGCGGCTCGCCCTGTACGCCCGCCGCGATGAGCTCTCGATCATGCAGCTGGTGGGGGCCACACACGGCTTCATCCGCGTGCCCTACCACCTCGAAGCCGCCGTGCAGGGGGCCGGCGGCGCGGGCCTCGCCGCGGGCGCGCTGTGGGTCGTGCACCGGCTGGCCCTGCCGGGCCCCGAGCCGAGCCTCACGCTGGACGCCCTGCGCCTGCCCGTCGCCTGGCCCCCGAGCCTGTGGATCGCCGGCACCATCGTGGGCGCCGCGGCGGTGGGCGTGCTCGCCAGCCACGTCGCCACGGGGCGCTACCTGCGGGGCCAGGGGTGATCGCCCTCGCGCTCGCCCTCACGGCGCTGCTCGCCACCCCCTCGGCCGAGGTCGACGCCCTGATGGCCCGCGAGGACCAGCTGCTCGACGGCCTGGAGGCCCTCGACCGGCAGATCCTGGGCTTCGCCAGCCAGCAGCGCGCCCAGGCCGACGCTCTGGCTGCCGCCGAGCAGGCCGCCACCCAGGCGAGCGCCGCCGTGGACGTGCTCGCCCTCAAGCGCCACGCCCAGCGGCAGAGGGTCCGGGCCCGGCTGACCCTGCACCGCCGGGTCGACGCCCGGGCCTGGCTGGCGCTTGTGACCCGCACCGACAACAACGCGGCGTTCTTGCGCCAGCGCCACGCGCTGCGCCGGGTGCTCCGCGCCGACGTGGGCGAGGCGGTGCAGCTGGCCGAGACCCAGGCCGCGCTCAAGGCCCAGCGCGACACCCGCGACGCCGCCCTGGCCGAGGTCGCCCAGCGGGCCGCGGCGCTGGCCGATCAGCGCGCCCGGCTGGAGCGCCAGCGGGGGATCAGGGCCGAGGTGCTTCGGGCCCTGCAGGGCGCCCGGCGCGGGCAGCTGATGGTCGATCAGCAGGCGGCGCAGGCGGGCCTCACGGCGACGCTGTCCACCCTGGGCGGTGGCCCCGCGGCCGGCGATCTGGCGGCCGAGCGCGGCCGGCTCCCGCGGCCCGTGCCCGGCCCCGTGCTGCAGGGCTACGGGCTGCTGGAGGACCCGGAGCTGGGCACCCGCGTCTTCCGCAAGGGGGTCACGCTGGCCGCGCCGCGGGGCGCCCCGGTGCGCGCCATCTACGACGGCACCGTGGCCTACGCCGACTGGTATCGCGGCTTTGGGCACCTGGTGCTGCTCGATCACGGCGCCGGCTGGTTCAGCCTGTACGCCCACCTCGACCGCATCGGCCCCGCCGCCGGCGACACGATCCGCCAGGGCACCCCCGTCGGTGAGGCCGGCGACACCGGCCGCCTGGGCGGGCCCGCCCTGTACTTCGAGCTGCGGCGCGGCGAGGCTGCCGTCGATCCGGCTCAGTGGCTGCGACCCGCGAGCGTGGGCGCCGCCGGCGCCTCGGACGCGGAAGTTGGACCCAGCGCCCGATAAGGTCGAGGATGGCCCGTTCACCAGGTGGGGAGGCGAGCACGCCCATGGGGCGAGTTGTGTTGTGGATGGCGCCGGCGATCGCGGCCGCGCTCGCGGCGAGCGCGGCGTTGGTGGTGGACCGCGTGTGGGTGAGGCCGCCTGCGCCCCCGCCCCCCGCCCCCGCGCAGATCGAGCGGACGCCCCCGCCCCCCCCGGCTGAGCCGACCGATCCGGGCCCGGCCCGCACCCTGGTGCGCGAGACCCTGGAGGCCGCCCAGCTCTCGCCCCGGCACATCCACCACGGCCTCTACCCCTTGCGTGGCAGCGGCCGCGCGGCGGACGCCACCCTCGACCTCGTGAGCTTCGACTGCCCCACGGTGGGCGGGTGCGCCCCGCTCTGGACCGCCATCGAGGCGCGCGCCCGCGGCGCCGGGCTGCAGCTGGTGGCCTCGGCCGAGGCCGACCGCCCAGGCCGCCCGATGTACCGGGCGCTGGCCCAGGCCGGCCGCCCCGCCCTCGCCCTGCGCGCCATGCCCCCCGGCCCCCGCCTGGTGGTGGTGGTGGGTGAGGTCGGCCAGTCGGCGGCCGTGCTCGAGGCGCTGCTGGCCTTGCCGGCCCACGTGGGCTACGCGGTGGTGCCGGGCGCCCCCGCCACCACCCAGGCGGTCGATCGGCTGGTCGCGGGGGCCCGCGAGGTGCTCGTGCACCTGCCCATGGGCCTCGACGAGGCCACGGCGCCTGCGCCGGGCGCGGTCACGCTCAGCCAGGCCCCCGAGGCCGCGGCCGAGCGCACCCTGGCGCAGATCGCCCAGCTGCCGCGGGCCGTGGGGGTCGTGCCCTGGGGCGGCGACCAGCTCACCGCCTCCCGCCGGCACGTCGCGGCCGTACTCGGCGCCCTGCGAGACCAAGGGGTGTACTTCGTGGATCCAGGCGCCTCGGCCGCGTCCCTCGCGGCGCCGGCTGCCCAGACCCTGGGCGTGCGCCTGGCCACCGCGACGCACACCCTCGGCGCAGACGGGGACGACGTCGACGCCCGCCTGAAGGCCATCGAGGCGGCCCTGGTCCTCGAGGGCCACGCCGTGGTGCTGGCCCGCCCGACGCCCACGGTGCTGGTGGCGCTGCGCCGCTGGCTGCCCAGCCTCAGCGGCCGCGGCATCCACCTGCTGCGGGTGTCGGAGATCGCGATGTAGCGGGCGGATGCACGGGCTTTTGCCGGCACCCCTGGAGTGTGGTACTTGATAGCCCGCGCTCGCGTCCGCCCCGGTGGTCGCAGTCGCGGTAACGCTGACCGGATAGGACGCCCGCAGAGGGGGGTCGATGCTGCGCCTCGTCATCGAGGACGACGAAGGAAAGACCACCGTCGTCCCGCTGATCCGTGATGAGATCACGATCGGCCGCAAAGAGGGCAACACGATCCGGCTGACTGAGCGGAACGTGTCGCGTCGGCACGCCCGCCTGGTGCGGACCGACAGCGCGACCTCCACCGTGCTCGTAGAAGATCTCGACAGCTACAACGGGGTGCGGGTCAACGGCGCGCGCATCAGCGACAAGGCCACCGTGCGCCCCGGCGATCTGCTGCAGATCGGCGACTACGCGCTGGCGGTCCGGCTGGATCGGCCCGCAGACGCGGCCGAGGACACCGTCGCGGAGGCCCCCACCGAGATCCACGCCCTGGAGGCCGAGACCCTCCCAGAGGCCGAGCAGGGCCAGCTGGTGGTGGTGTCGAGCAACCTGGCGGGCGAGACCTTCTCGCTCAGCCGGCGCGAGACCATCCTGGGGCGCACCGACGAGAACGACGCGGTGATCAACCACCGCTCCATCTCGCGCAACCACGCCAAGATCATCGCCCGGGACGGCACCTTCACCATCATCGATCTGGCCTCGTCCAA
Source organism: bacterium (assembly GCA_030424955.1). Taxonomy (GTDB): domain Bacteria; phylum Myxococcota_A; class Bradymonadia; order UBA7976; family UBA1532; genus JACKDL01. The sequence continues at coordinate 4,577 of JAUHVS010000479.1, forward strand.
TGGGGTCAAGGTCAACGGCGAGCCCTTCGGCACCGCCTCGCTGGTGAACGCCGACATCCTCGAGCTCGGCCACGTGAAGCTGCGCTTCGTCGCCCCGGGCGACGGCTACGTCTTCACCCGCGCCGACATCGACGACGTCGAGCTGGACGCCGGCCTGCCCCTCGGCCGCCTGCTGTTCTTCTTGTTCCTGCTGCTGGCGGCCGCCGCGGTCGCCTTCTTCGTGGTGCGCCCCGAGCCCCCCGCCCCCTCCGGCGCGCAGACCCCTGCGGCCAGCATACTGGCGGCGATGGGTATTGCCCTCGCGGCGCTGTTCCTGATTTTGCCGCTGATGATGGTGATCCTGCGCGGCGTCGCTGGCCTTTCCGATCTGCCGTCAACGATCTGGCCTGCGATCGGGCGATCGCTGGCGGTGGCGCTGACATCCACGGCTCTGTGCATATTTGCCTCGCTCGTGCTTGCCCTCCGCGGCGGGCGGGCGATCAATGTCGCCTCGGCTCTGCCGCTCGCGGCCTCGTCGCTTGTCGTCGGTACAGGGCTGTTCGTCCTGGTCCAGCCGTGGATGAACCCCGCCAAGGCGGCACTGCCCGTCACGGTCGTCATGAACGCGCTGATGGCGCTGCCATTCGCACTGCGGGTCATCGAACCTGCCGTCAACAAAGCCGAGGCA
>JAUHVS010000480.1 GCA_030424955.1 bacterium
TGCGCGGCTTCCGCCCCCGCGCCCTGCACGGTGGCCTGAGCCAGGCCCAGCGCGACCGGGTCATGGCCCTCTTCCGGCAGGGCGGCGCCGAGCTGCTCATCGCCACCGACGTGGCGGCCCGCGGCCTCGACGTCGATCACGTCACCCACGTGATCAACTTCGACATCCCCGAGGGGCCCGAGACCTACGTGCACCGCATCGGCCGCACGGGCCGCGCGGGCCGCGTCGGCACCGCCATCACCCTGGTGGAGCCCCGGGAGCGCCGGCAGCTCGCCTTCATCGAGCGCGTCACCCGCCACGACATCGAGCGGCGCTACCTGCCGACCCTCGACGAGCTGGCCGAGGCCCAGCGCGCCCGCCTGGTGGACCGCCTCGAGGCGCAGATCGACGAGCCCATCGACGAGGCCCTGTCCACGCAGCTCGACGCGCTGCTGGCCAAGGGCCACGACCCGCTCGTGCTCGCCCGCGCCGCCTTCGCCATGGCCGCCGACGCCATCGGCCGCGATCAGGCCCCCGAGGACATCCCCGAGTGGAAGTTCCCGGCCCCCCGCGACGTGCCCCCGCCGAGCCGCGGCGCCAGCTACCACGATCGGGGGCCCCGCCCCGACAGCCGGGGCCCCGGGGGTCCGCCCCGCCGCGGCGCGCCCGCGGGCGAGGGCCGCTCGCGCCTGTTCATCACGGCGGGCAAGTTCGACGGCCTGCGCCCGGGCGACGTGGTGGGCGCCATCGCCAACCAGACCAACGTGCCCGGTCCGGCCATCGGCCCGATCCGCATCGACCAGCGCTACACCAAGGTCGAGGTCCCCACGGCCGCGGCCGAGGAGATCATCAACGTGCTGCGCGAGTCCGGCGTGAAGGGCCTGCGGGTCCGCGTCGACTACGACCGCGAGTCGCGCTGATCCGGTGGGCGCCGGTCACGCCGGCCGCGCCCGGGTCGTCCCACCTCCCCCCACCGCAAGCGCTGCGGCGCCTGGGCACGCCCTGGCCCGCGGTTGACGGACCCAGCGGGACACCGCAGGCTGACCCCCACGTGCATCAACCGTCCGGCGCCGACGAGGGGTTCGACCGTGCCGGCCCGGCTCCAGTGGGGGGGTCCAAGTGTCCGACGACACGCTGATTCTGCAGGCGTTCTATGGTCTCTGCGACGCGGCGCCCGATCGCACCTACCTCACCCAGCCCATGGGCGGTGGGCCGATCGATCACTTCAGCCGGGCCCGGGTGCTCGACGAAGCCAGCCGCATGGCGAGCTATCTGAAGGGCCTGGGCTTCGCGCCCGGCAGCCAGATCGCGATCATCTCGAAGAACTGCGCGCACTTCATCATCGCCGACCTGGCGATCTGGATGGCCGGCCACACCTCGGTGGCGCTGTACCCGACGCTGCCGGCCGACACCGTGCGCTACATCCTCGAGCACAGCGAGGCCAAGGCGGTGTTCATCGGCAAGCTCGACGGCTGGGCCGCCATGAAGCCCGGGCTGCCCGAGGGGCTGCCCAGCATCGCCTTCCCCCTGGCGCCGGCGGGCGAGGGCGACATCGCCTGGGAGGCCGTGCTGGCCGACCACGCCCCCCTCAGCCCCCGGCCCACCCGCGCCCCCGACGAGCGCGCGCTCATCATCTACACCTCGGGCAGCACCGGGCAGCCCAAGGGCGTCGTGCACGACTTCCGCAGCATCTCGGCCGCGGCCTGGGGCCTGCTCGACATCATCAAGATCGGCCCCGACGACCGCGTGCTGAGCTACCTGCCGCTGGCCCACGCCATGGAGCGCTGGGCGGTGGAGTGCACCTCGCTGGTGGTGGGCGGGCACATCTTCTTCGCCGAGAGCCTCGACACCTTCGTCGAGGATCTCAAGCGCGCGCGGCCGACGCTCTTCTTGTCGGTGCCTCGCCTGTGGCTGAAGTTCCAGATGGGTGTGTTCCGCAAGCTGCCGCCCAAGAAGCTCAAGCGCCTGCTGTCGATCCCCGTGGTGCGCGGCATCATCCGCCGGAAGGTGCTGGCCAACCTGGGCCTGGACGCCGTGCGCTACGCCGCCAGCGGCTCGGCCCCCATCCCGGCCGACCTCATCCAGTGGTACCGCGACCTGGGCCTGGAGCTCCTCGAGGGCTACGGCATGAGCGAGAACTTCTGCTACTCGCACGTGTCGTTCCCGGGCCGCAGCCGGGTGGGCTACGTGGGCAACGCCTACCCCAAGGTGCAGCACCGCATCAGCGAGGCGGGCGAGATCCTGGTCAAGAGCCCGGCCAACATGACCGGCTACTTCAAGGAGCCCGAGCTGACCGCCGAGGCCTTCACCGAGGACGGCTTCTTGAAGACCGGCGACCGTGGCGAGCTCGACAGCGAGGGCCGGCTGCGCATCACCGGCCGCGTGAAGGAGATCTTCAAGACCAGCAAGGGCAAGTATGTGGCCCCCGCGCCCGTCGAGAACCTGCTGAACGTCGACCCCAACCTGGAGCTGTCGGTGGTCACCGGCGCCGGGCTGCCGCAGCCCCTGGCCCTGGTGCAGGTCGGCGAGGACATCCACCCCACCCTGGGCGATCCGGCCGTGCGGGCCAGGCTGACCGCCGAGCTCACCGCGCGCCTCAAGACCGTCAACGCCGAGGTCGCGAAGTTCGAGCAGCTGCAGTGCCTGGTGGTGGTGCCGGAGCGCTGGACCATCGAGGACGGCTTCTTGACCCCCACCATGAAGATCCGCCGCGGCACCGTCGAGGACACCTACGCCGAGCGCTTCGAGGCGTGGTCCACCGCCGGCCAGGCCGTGGTCTTTGCCGAATGAACCGTGCGCTCTGGCTGACCCTGTCCCTCGCCGCCGCGACCCTGGCCTGTGACGACGCCCCGGGCGCCGCCGACGGTCAGGCGCCCGCGGCCGACGCTGCCCGCACCGACGCGGTCATGCGTTCGGACACCGGGCCCTCCCCCGACCGCGGCCCGATGGCCGATCAGGGGCGCCCCGACCAGGCCACCGGCCCGGACCACGGCAGCCGGCGGGATCAGGGCGCGCCCGACGGCGGCGACGCGCCCCTCGACCAGGGCCCGCTCGACCAGGGCCCACCCGACCAGGGCCCGCTCGACCAGGGCCCACCCGACCAGGGCCCGCCGCCCGACCGGGGCCCCGGCCCGACCCTGCGCGGCCAGCTCCACTGGATCCAAGGGGGGCGCGTGCTGAGCCCCGCCCCCGCCACCGATGGCACCCACCGGCTCACCGGCCGCCTGCGCCTGCTGCGAGACACGCCATGACACACCGCACGACCCTGCGAACCGCCCTGGCGTGCCTCGTGTGCGTCGCCGCCCTCACCTGGGCGGGGGCCGCCGCCGCCCAGCTGCTGTACACCGGCACCCTCACCGACGCCGACGGCCTGGCCGTCGACGGCGCCGAGGCGCTCACCTTTGCCCTGTACGACCAGCCCGAGGGCGGCGAGCCCCTGTGGCAGGTCGATCTGGGCGCCGTGCCCGTGGTGGATGGCCACTTCGCGGTGCAGCTTGGCGAGGCCCTGGGCTTCGACCCGGCCCTCTTCGATGGGCCCACCTGGCTGGGCGTGCAGCGCGAGGGCGCCCCGGAGTTCCTGCCGCGCCAGGCCATCGGCGAGGTGCCCGTGGCCGTGCTCGCCCGCGACGTGCTGGGCGACATCCACCCCCGGTCGGTGTCGGTGGGGGGGCAGGTGGTCATCGACGCTGCTGGCCAGTTCGTCGGCCGCCTGGGCCCCGACGTGCTGGTGGGCGTCGCCGGCCCGGCGGGCCCCCAAGGCGAGGCTGGCCCCCCCGGCCCTCCCGGCCCCCGGGGTGACGTGGGTGCCCAAGGCGAGGTCGGCCCGCAGGGCCCCGCGGGTCCCCAGGGCGAGGTCGGTCCCCCGGGCGAGGTGGGCCCCCAAGGCCCCCAGGGCGAGGTGGGTCCCCAGGGTGAGGTCGGTCCCGCCGGCCCCCAGGGTGACGTGGGCCCCCAGGGCCCGCCGGGTCGCGATCTCGTCGCGCCGGCCCCGCCGGGGCCCGCCGGCCGGCTCAGGGTCCTCTCCCAGGGGGTGACCACGACGGCCCCCCTCCTCAGCGCCGACCTCACCGTGAGCCGGCCCATCCTACCGGACCCGCGTGGCGGCGTTGGCCGCCTGGAGATGAGCCTCTCGATGACCATCGCCGGCACCGACGCGACCATCCCCATCCACCGGGCCGCGGCGGCCATGGCCTCCCTGTCTCAGGTGTGGGTTGAGGTCCAGACGGCCGAGGGCGCCTGGGTCCCCCAGGTCGTCGCCCAGGGCGCCGTCGTCGACCGGGTGGCCTATGGCGCCGACGGGTTGACCTTCAGCGTCCAGCCGGACTTCCTCGGGGTCAACGAGACCTGCGGCCATGTGCAGTCGACCGGCTTGCCCCGCACCGGGGGCTGTGTGGCCGATCCCATCACCCACCTCGTGACCGGCGACCTCCCGGCCGACGCCCCGATCGGGGCCCTGCACGCCGAGGCTTGGCACCATGTGATGGCGGCCACCGTCTCAGAGGATCCGCGCCAGCGCGGGCGGGTGACCATCGAGACCTTCGACGTGGACGGCCTGCCGGGGGACCGCGTGAGCTTGGGTCGGCTGGTCCGCAGCCTCGCCACCTTCGAGAGGCTGCGCCTGACCATCGCAGGGCGCCTGGATGCGGGCGCCGATCCCCGCGCCGTCATCGACGGTGGCTACCTGACGTCCATCGCGTGGCACCTGGACGGCGCGACGCGACACACCCGCGCGTCCATCGCGCCAGAGGCCTTCGACGTCACCTTCGGCGGGGCGTCTTCGGGCTTCGACGTCCCTAGAAATGCGCCACGCTGATCCCGTCGCCCCTGACCGGCCGACCGCTCGCTGGCCGGTCTGTGGCGACGGGGCCTTGGCTCACGGCTCGCCCGTCCCCCGCCCCGCCGCCCGCTGCGCGATGATCAGCGCGTTGCGCGGCGACAGGCTGCGCGCGCAGAACGTCGCGACCCCCACCTCGAAGCCCTGCTCCACCAGCAGCAGCGCCCGGTCCAGCACCAGCCAGGCCTCGAGCGCCGCGCGGAACAGCCCCCGCACGGCGTCGCCCCGGCGCACCGTCGCGAGCCGCGCCCAGCCCTGCGCCTCGAAGGGCGCCGGGTCAACCGCCGCGGGGATCGCCAGCCCATCCAGGCCGGCCAGCCGGTGGCAGAAGTCCGGGAACGGCAGCGACAGCCACGTGGGCGAGAAGGACGGCATGGGCCGGTAGCCCTCGCCGCCCAGGTGGGCGCGCTGCAGGGCGTCAAA
>JAUHVS010000481.1 GCA_030424955.1 bacterium
CGCTGATGGCCAGCACGGCGGGGTGCTTCAGCCGGCGCTCCACCGAGATGGCGTAGAAGCGCTCGGTCACGCCCTCGCCCTCGCCGATGGGCTCGACCCCGTACTGGCGGCAGGCCTCCTCCGAGACGGTCGTGGGCACCACGAACACGCCGCGGCCGTGCTGGCCGAAGACCTTCATCAGCGCGCTGTCGGCGAACTCGCCCACGATGCGGGGGCGCACCCGGTGGCGGTCGAAGAAGCTGTCGAGGGACCGGCGCAGGGTGGTGTCCTCGGTGGGCAGCAGCAGCGGGGCGCCGTCGAGGCTCTCGGGGAAGCCCGGGCGCAGGGAGGCCGCGAGCTCGGGTGAGGCCAAGAAGGTCACGCCGCACTCGCCCAGCAGGTGGTTGTAGGCGCGCACCTTCACCCGCGGGGTCACGGGCGCGTCCGTCAGCAGCACGTCGATGCGGTGCACGGCCAGATCCGCCAGCAGATCGTCGGAGTTGCCCTCGGTCACCCGCAGCCGCACCGGGGGATCGAGGCCGAGCGCCGGCTCGAGCAGCCGGTGCACCACCAGCTTCGGCATGGCGTCGGTGACCCCCACCACCAGCTTCATGGGGCGCCCGGCCGGGCGGCGGCGCAGGGCGTCGAGGAGCTCGCGGCCGGTGGAGAAGATGTCCTCGGCGTACTCGTAGACGAAGTGGCCCACGTCGGTCAGGTGCAGCCGCCGCCCGCGGCGCTCGAAGAGCTGCTCATCGAGGTAGTCCTCGAGGGTGCGGATCTGGGCGCTGATGGTCTGCGGCGTGAGGTTCAGCTCCCGGCTCGCCTGGGCGACGCTGCCCTCGCGTGCCACCATCCAGAAGTAGAGCAGGTGGTGGTAGTTCAGCCACTCAACCGCCATGGGGCTCTCCTGATCGTCGGCCAACAACAATGCCGGTCATGATGCGACACGGTCGATGATGGTTCTACGAGTGTTCGATATTTCCGAATGGATGGTGGGCCCGCTCCGGGGCCCGCTAGACGGCGCGCGCGGTTTTCGTCAGGCTGCCGCCACCGCCTGTCGCCGGAGCCGCCCATGCACGCCCACGCCGATCCGACCGCTGACCTCGATGCCATCCCGGCCCTCGTCGCCAAGGCCCGCGCCCGCTTTGACGAGGGGCACACCCGCAGCGTCGAGTGGCGGGTGCGCCAGATCGAGGGGATCGCGCGCCTGTGCCGTGAGCGCGAGGCCGAGATCGAGGCCGCGCTGCGCACGGATCTGGGCAAGTGCCACATCGAGGCCTACAGCGCCGAGATCAACTACTGCGCCCACGAGGCGGACGAGGCGGTCAAGCACATCCGCGGCTGGATGAAGCCGGACCGGGTGAGCACGCCGCTGGTGGCGCAGCCCGGCAGCGCCCGCATCTACAAGGATCCGCTGGGGGTCGTGCTGGTCATCGCGCCCTGGAACTACCCGTTCCAGCTGGCCGTCGCGCCGCTCATCGGGGCCCTCGCCGCGGGCAACGCTTGCGTGGTGAAGCCCTCGGAGGTGGCGCAGGCGACCTCGGCGCTGCTGGCGGAGTGGCTGCCGCAGTATGTCGATCCCGAGGCGGTGGTGGTCATCGAGGGCGGCGTGCCCGAGACCACCGCCGTGCTCGCCGAGCGCTTCGACCACATCTTCTACACGGGCAACGGCCACGTCGGCCGCATCGTGATGACCGCCGCGGCCCGGCACCTGACGCCGGTGACCCTGGAGCTGGGCGGCAAGAGCCCGACGGTGGTGGACGGCAGCGTGGATCTGGCGGTGGCCGCCCGCCGCATCGCCTGGGGCAAGTTCTTCAACACCGGCCAGACCTGCGTGGCGCCCGACTACGTGCTGGTCACCCGCGACGTGCACGACGCCTTCGTGGCGGCCCTGGTGGCGGCGGTCACGGCCTTCTACGGCGACGATCCCCAGCAGAGCCCCGACTACGGCCGCGTCATCAACCCGCGGCACTTCGACCGCCTGGTGGCGCTCCTCGACAGCGGCACGGTGGCCGTGGGCGGCGCCCACGATCGCGACGATCGGTACCTGGCCCCTACGGTGCTCACCGACGTGGCCGTCGACAGCCCCGTGATGGCCGACGAGATCTTCGGCCCCATCCTGCCCGTGCTGCCCGTGGACAGCGTCGACGCGGCCATCGCCTTCATCAACGCCCGGCCCAAGCCCCTCGCGCTGTATGTGTTCTCGGGTGACGGGGCGACCCAGCAGGCGATCCTGAGCCGCACGAGCAGCGGCGGCGCGGTCATCAACCACGTGGTGATGCACCTGGCGGTGCCCGGCCTGCCCTTCGGCGGGGTGGGCGAGAGCGGCATGGGGGCCTACCACGGCAAGCACAGCTTCGACGTGTTCACCCACCACAAGGCGGTGCTCAAGAAGCCCACCTTCGTGGATCCGCCGATCATGTACCCGCCCTACGACGCCTCGAAGATCAAGTGGCTCAAGCGCTTGCTTTAGCGCCTGCCCTGGCCGCCACGGGCCTCAGCGCACGGCGGGCACCTCGACCCGCAGCCGCTCCCCCTCATCGACCTGTCGGGCCCACGCGGCGAAGGCGCCGTAGTCGGCCACCGAGATCGCGCCGCCGGCCACGGTGACCTGGCTGGTGACCGTCAGGCGGTCGCCGTCGTGCTCGACGGTGCGGCGGAAGCGGTGCGCCCCGGCGTCCACCGCCAGCGGCCCCCCGCTCACCGTGAAGTCGCGGGCCCCGTCGAGGCGCCAGGTGACCTGCTGATCGGTGGGCAGGTTGATGACCATCGGCACCGGCCGCTCGGCCACCGAGGCGTAGCTGCGCCCGGGCGCCACCGGGAACAGCGCCAGGGTCAGGGCGTCGCCGACGGGGGCCTCGAAGCGGTAGCGCAGCACCAGCGGGCCGTCCGGGTCCTGGCCGTCGAGGGGATCGAGCCAGGTGACCTTGGCCGCGCCCACCGCGCCCACCAGCAGCCGCTCCACGAGCCGCGGGCGCTGGGCGGCGTCCAGCCGGCTGAGGTGGTGGCCGATCACGATGGCCTCCTGGCCCTCCAGGCGGTCCTCGACCTCGCCGTGGAGCACGCCCTGGGCGTCCCAGCGGGCCTTGACCGTGATGCGGCGGCGATCGGTCACGGTGCGGGCGGCCGGCAGCGGGGCCGGGGTGTGCGTGGCGCCGGCCACGGGCCACACCACCAGGCCGTCGCCCCCCACCATCGGGAAGGGGGCGAAGCCCAGCGCGGCCCGCTCGGGGCCTGGATCGATCACGCCGCCGGCCCAGAAGATCAGGGGGTAGGGGAAGTCGGCGACCTGCAGGAAGGGGCCGGCCGGCACGTGCACCTTGGGGCGCGCGAGCCACAGCTGGTGGGGCACGCCGATGGCGTCCAGGGCGGCGCTCAGGGTCAGCGCGCGGTTGCCCGCGCCGGTCTCGACGGCCCGGGCCGCGTCCTCGTCGATGAGGCCCAGGCGGTCGTCCACCGCCTCGCGCACGGCCCGGGTGAGGCGCTTGACCTGCGCGGCGGCCGGCCCCTCGCCGGCCTGGGCGCGGGCCCAGTCGGTGAAGCGGCGGGTGGCGCGGCGCCGGGCCAGCGCCCGGTCGCGCAGGTAGTCCAGATCGTCGCGCAGGGTGACGCCGTGGCCCACCCGCACCGAGGGCAGCCAGGTGGCGGTGGGCGCGGGATCGGGCGCCTGCGGCTGCAGCGGCACCTGCCGGACCTCGAAGCGCAGGCCGGCGCGGGGCCCCAGCGGCAGCGGCGTGGGCGCCGGGGCGCCGGCGAGGGCGTGCACCTCGGGCGCGGCGCCGTCGGGCGCGAACACCTCGAAGCGCTGGTGGAAGATGGGCAGATCGACGCCGCGGAAGAACACCCGGGGCGCCAGGTAGCCGCGGTCGTACAGGTAGCCGTTGTCGCCGGGCTCCAGGTACTGGGCCACCACATAGTCGCCAGGCGCCAGGTCGGGCAGCGTGATGCTGTCCTTCTCGGGCACCTCCTCACCGTGACGGATCAGCCCGTTGGCCTTGCGGGTGTACAGCGACACCAGCCGGGTCTGGGGCGGCAGCCCGATCTCGCCGTAGGTCTCGGCGGCGTCGCGGGAGCGGATGGCCAGCACCTCGTGCACCCAGCGCAGCCGCTGGCCGTCGGCGAAGAACAGCAGCACCGCGTGGTCGAGCACCCGCACCGCGGGGCCGGGCAGCGGCTCGCTGGCCTCGAAGGCCGCGATGGCCGCCTCGGTGTCGAGGCGCAGCGTGTCGTAGGCCGCCAGCTCGGGGCGCGCGGTGATCCACTCCAGGGCGGTGGCCGAGTGCGGGTGGGCCTCCACCAGCGCCCTCAGCCCGTCGAGGGGCAAGGCGGGCAGGGGCGCGGGCCCTTCGCTGCCCTCGATGGGCTCTTTGGGCCCGGCGGGCGCGGCGGTCACCCCGGCGAGATCGATCACCGCGGCCATGGACTCGGCGTCGTCGCCCTCGGCGAGCACGGCGCGGGCCTCGGCCAGCCGCCCGGCGCCCAGCAGGGCGCGGGCGTTCAGCTGGCGGGCCCGGGCGCTGCCGGGGGGGCCCGCGTCGCGCAGCACCTCCAGCGCGGCCTCGGGGCGGCTCAGGCTCAGCAGGCGCTCGGCGGCGTCGAGGGGGCGATCGCAGGCCAGGGCGTCGGCCACGAGCTGGGGGCCGTCCTCGTCTTCGCTGAGGGTGGCCCGGTCCTTGAGCAGGTCGCAGGGGTCGGGCGCGTGGGCCGTGGCCCGGGCCAGGGCGGCGCGCGCGGCGTCGGCGCGGCCTTGCGACAGCAGCGCGCGGGCGAGCGCGCGCCAGGCGGTGTGTGCGGTGGGGACCTCGGCCAGCACGCGGCGCAGGCGCGCCTCGGCGTCGCCGGGATCGCCGGCCGCCATGGCCAGATCGGCCAGCGCGAGCTGTGCGCGCAGCGGGGCGAGGGGCAGCGAGGCGTCCCACGCGGCCCGGGCGGCGTCGCGGCGCAGGTGCTCGGGCCGCCCGGGCGCCATGCGGGCGAGGCGGGCGCGCAGCTCGGCGAAGCCGGGGGCCGGGGGGGCGCCGGTGAGGGCGTCGGCGGCCGCCTCGGGATCGCCGTCCAGCAGGGCCGCCTCGGCGGTGAGCGCGCGGGCGAGCCAGTCGTGGGGATCGGGCGCCTGGGCCGGGGCGGCGGGCAGGGTCCAGCGCCAGGCCTTCGGGGCCCGCCGGCTGGCCCACACGGCCACCAGCGGGCCGTCGCCGGGCGCCAGCACCCGCAGCCGGTCGGCGGGGAAGCGGTCGAGGGGCGTGTGGGCCAGCA
>JAUHVS010000482.1 GCA_030424955.1 bacterium
GGGGGTCGTGACCGCGCCCGTCTCGGGGTCGTAGGTCAGGCCCTCCTGGTCGGCGACGCGGTTGAGGGGCAAGAGCTCGCGGGTACAGAACTTCGCGCTCTCCTCCAGCACGGCCATGGCCGTGTCCAGATCGTAGTCCTCGAAGCCCTTGAAGCCAGCGACCTCGTCGTAGCCGAAGGTCTCAAGGATGAACCGAATCTCATCGAGGGGCGCCTTGTAGATCTGCATCGCTCGCCTTCTCCTGGGCTGAAGTCCACGGGACCCCCAGCGGGGGCACGCCGCGCGTGTATGCACCTCGGATGCCACGAGCGCCCGGCCCGCCGCAAATGAAAATGAATGGTGGTTCATTCATTCCTGAATGACCGCTCATTCAGTCGGCGGGGGGTCAACGGCGCCAAGGCGTTGAGCTGATTGAGGTTGTCGCGGCGCGGCGGCCCCGCGCGTCACCCGCCGCGGGGCGTCGGCGTTTTGGCGGACGGGGCCGCGGCGGGCGGCCGTGGCGGCGCCGGCGTCGGCCCGTGAACGGACGGTGACAAGGCGTGGCGGGGCGGCGACGGCGGGCGGCTCGGTGGGGCGCGCCGGTGGTGGCCTCGGGGTCGGCAGCGGCGTACACTGGGCCCCATGCGACGCACCCCTCAGGTTGTTGGCCGCGCGCTCAGCGCAGCCTGTCTGCTCAGCGCGGCGTGTACCGCTGAGTTCCCGGACGCGGTGATGGACGGCGCCACCGCCCCCACCGACGCGATGATCCAGATCCGCGACCAGCGGCCCCCCGATCAGGCGGTGGACGCCGCGGTGGACGCCGGGCCTGACGCCTGCGCGCCTGGCCCGGAGCTGTGCGGCGATCGCGTCGACAACGACTGCGACGGGCAGGTGGACGAGGGCTTCGAGCTGGCCGCGATCTGCGCCACCGGGCTGGGCCCGTGCCGGCAGATGGGCCTCAACGTCTGCAGCGAAGACGGGCTGTCGGTGGTGTGCAACGCCACGCCGCTGCCCAGCAGCGACGAGGTGTGCGACGGCGTCGACAACGACTGCGACGGCCTGGTCGACAACAACCTGGGCGTGGGCGAGGCGTGCACGCTCACGGCCGATCTGACCCCGGGCTGCGAGAGCGTGGGCGTGTGGGCCTGCGAGCCCGAGGGGCGGGGCCGCTACTGCGACGCCGAGCCGGTGGACGCAGACGGCGACGGCTACGGGTGCGAAGACGACTGCGCCCCCGACGACCCCACCATCCACGTCGGCGTCGACGAGATCTGCAACGGCCTGGACGACGACTGCGACGGGATGGTCGACGAAGACCGGCAGGACTGTAACTGCCAGGCGTCGCTGCGGGGCGGGCGCCGCTACCTGTTCTGCCGCACGCCCAACACCTGGGCCGGGGCGCGGCAGGTCTGCCGTGACTACCGCGCGGATCTGGCGGTGCTGAACGCCGAGGGCGAGCAGCGCTGGGCGCTCTCGCAGGCCCTGGCCTTCACCGGCGTTCAGCTCGCCTGGTGGATGGGGCTGGGCGATCCGGAGGGCGACGGCACCTACGGCTGGATCAACGGCGTGGCGCTGGCGTGGGATGCTTGGGCGCTGTTGGAGCCCACGCGGATCCTCGATGGGCAGGAAGCGTACGTGGTGGCGGACGCCCGCTTCGGGGGGGACTGGTTCGCTCTGGACCCGACCCAGACCAACGTCTTCATGTGCGAAGACGTCTGCGTGCCAGATGACCGCGACAGGGACGGCTTCGACGCCTGCGACGCCGACTGCGACGACACATCGAGTCAGATCAACCCCGGGCTCGGCGAGCGGTGCGCGGACGGCCTCGACAACGACTGCGATGGCCTGGTGGACGAGGGCTGCAATTAGCGGGCACTTGACGGTCGCGCCCGTCGCCCGCGGCATCGCCGAAGTGCTCGGCGCCCGGGTTGCCGCGTCCTCGATGAGGCGCAGCGCCGACCGCGCGGCGCCTGGGATCCGACGCTTCGGCTCGCTCGGGCGCTATCCGCGAGCCTCAACCCCCTGCCAGCCGGCGTCCGGCGCGGCCCACGGCCCGCCGTGGCGCGCACCAGACAGAAAAAGCGTGCCGGCCGTGTGACTTGGGCGGCCCTGGCGGGTCTTGGGCGGCGAACACCGAACGCAGCCCGGAGGACACCGCCATGCTCGCCACCGCCCGCCGAAGCGCGCCCCCCTTCTCGCCGCAGTCCACCCCCCGAGGCCCCGCCGTGCGGCTGGCGGCCTTCGCGAACCTCACCCATGGCGGCGCTGATCCCGGTCGCCTCGAAGGGGGCGGCTGCACCCACGTGGGGCACGTGCGCGAGCACAACGAGGACGCCTGGCTGAGCAGCCCGAGCGCCGGGCTGTTCGCGGTGGCCGATGGCATGGGCGGGCACGCGGCCGGCGAGGTGGCCAGCGCCCTGTGCATCCGGGCCCTGGCGACCCTCGCCGCGCAGCCGGTGCCTACCGCCGACAAGGCCTTCGCCCTGCGCGCCACCCTGGAGCGCGCCAACCGCGAGATCTCGGCGGCGGGCCTGTCGGACGCCTCGCGGCTGGGCATGGGCACCACGGTGGCGGCGCTGTGGCTGGACGGCGCGCGGGCGGTCATCGCCCACGTGGGCGACAGCCGTGTGTACCGGCTGCGCGACGGGGTGTTGACCGCGCTGACCCTGGATCACTCGCTCCTGGGGGACGCCGTGCGGTCGGGCTGGATCACTGAGGCCCAGGCCCGTGAGCAGCCCCCGTCCTGCGTCATCACCCGGGCCCTCGGCACTCAGCCCGGGGTGGACGTGGAGATCGGCGCGACGTCGGTGCTGCCCGGGGACCGCTTCGTGCTGTCCAGCGACGGGCTGACGGACCTGGTGCACGACATGCAGATCCAGCGCATCGTGCGCGCCACGCCCAGCCCGGCCGAGGCGGCGCGGCAGCTGACCTTGGCGGCGCTGGACGCGGGCGGCCTGGACAACGTCACCGTGGTGGTGGTGCAGGCGGGCTGAGCGCCCGCCTCACAGGGTGGCTGCGAGGATCGCCTCGAGGCCCGCGCGGGCGGCCTGCTCCGTCGCCCGGCGGCCCGACAGGCCCGCAGCGGTGGCGACCGCCGGCCAGGGCCAGCGCTGGAGGACGCGGCGGGCGAGCACGGTGGCCTGGGCGGGGGGCAGCGCCGACCACACGGCGGGCCTGCGCAGGGCCCACCAGGTCAGCCGCCAGACCGGGGCCACGCTGCCGTCGAGGCCACGGTGCCCCGCGCAGCAGGCCCGCGCGATGGCCAGATCGGCGGGGCGGGGCCCCTCGCCGGGCCCGGCGCGCCCGCCCAGGGCGCACAGCAGCGGGATCGGCAGGTCTGCCAGGGGGCCCGCGGCGGCGTGGGGGAGCTCATCGCTGAGCTGGGCCCGCGCGGCGTCGTACAGGGTGGCCCCCGCGGCGCTGAGTGGGCGCAGCACCAGGGCCGAGCGCTCGCCGGCGCTCTTGCTCGGCTGTACCCCCAGCCGGACGGGCTGCAGCCCCAGCGCCCCCCAGAAGCCCAGCAGATCCGCGGACGCCCCAAAGCTGCTGCCCAGCAGATCGGCGCCGGCCGCTGCGGCGTCCTGCGCGATGTGGTCGAGGAGCGCGCGCCCCAGCCCCTGGCGCCGGGCGGCGGGGTGCACAGCGATGCGCACCACCCGCCAGCCGCGCAGGCGCGGCGCCTGGGTGAGGCCCAGGTGCACGCTCAGGGCCGCGGGGATCAGGTGGCCCCCTGGGCGACGTTCGCCGCGGGCGATGGCCTCGGTGAGCGCGGGCGACAGGCCGCCCTCCTCGGCGATCCACGCGGCCCCGAGCAGGTGCCCGGCCTGCTGCACGGCGTAGATCCGCTGGCCGTCGTCGTCGAGCAGCCGCCCGAGATCGCTGGGCGTGGTGCGGTAGTGGGCGTTGACGAGCAGGCCGAACAGGGCGCCCAGGGTGGGGTCGTCCTGGGCCAGGGTCCCGCGGTCGAGGCGACAAAGGGTGGGGGCGTTGGGCCCGGCGAGCCCGCGCATCACCGCGTCGTCGGAGGCAGCGTCGGCCGCCAGGCACAGGGCCTGCGACAGGGCCGCCTCGACGGGGTCGCCCGCGGCATAGCGGACGGGCGTGTGCAGCGTGACCGCGCGCCAGCCGGGCGTGCGGGCGTCGAGGTGGGCGCAGAACCGCAGGGCGAAGCCCCGGCCGGTGCCCTCGTAGCCGTGGATGGTGGTGCTGAAGCCGATGCGAGGGGAGCGATCGAGCAGCTGGGCCAGCAGGGGGACAGGCAGGGTGGCGGCCTCGTCCACCAGCACCAGATCGGCCGCGACCGGGCGCTGGCACAGCTCGCCCGCGGGCAAGTAGCGCAGGGTGCCGCCGCCGGGGCCGTGCACGGGCCCCCCGACGGGGGCGTCGACGCCCAAGATGCGGGCCGCGTGCTCGAGCACGGGCGCCACCGCGGCGGCCGAGGGGCCGGTGACGACCACCTGGAGCGGCCGCTCGGCCAGCCGCCGGCCGACGGCGATGCCCAGGGCTGCGGACTTGCCCCGGCCCCGGTCGGCGGTCAGCACCACGGGGCGGCGCGCGCGGCCGAGCACCAGCCGCTCGATGGCCGCGATGGCCGTGGCCTGGTCGGCGGTGGGCTCAGCGGGCGCGCGGGGCGCAGGCTGGGCGGGGAGTGCGGCTCGCTCGGCGGGCCGGGCGGGGCCGGCGTCTGCCGCGGCGGCCAGGTGCAGGATCGTGCAGGCGGGGGAGGCCGAGAGGATCCGGGCGAGCCGCCGCGCCAGGCGCGCCCCGGCCGGCGCTGGGCCCTGGGGGGCCGCGCTGTCCCGCGCCCACGCAGGCCGCGGCGCGTCGAGGAGCACCAGCAGGCCGCCCGCCCGCAGCGCGCCCGACACGGCGCCGAGGGCGTCGGGGCGCAGGCCCCGCGAGAGGTCGAGGACGACGGTGTCGAAGGCGCGGCCGAGGGCCGCGGCGGCCCGGGCGACGGGCAGGGCAGGGACCCCGAGCGGTGGATCGTCGCCCAGCCAGAGGCAGGCCCCCGCGAGGGTGGCGGCGCCCCCCGCGCGGCGGGCGGCGGCGTCGCCCAGGATCACGAGCGCGCGGCGATGGCGTTGGGCGGCGCCGGCGGCGCGCAGGGCGTCGGCGGTGGGGCCCGGGGTGGCCTGAATCATGGGGCTGATGGTGCGATGTCGGGCGGCCGGCGTCACGCCCTTCGATTCGATCTCGGCGCGTGCGGTACAACAGCGTTGGTTCAAGGGGACACACACCCGACGC
>JAUHVS010000483.1 GCA_030424955.1 bacterium
GGGCGGCGCGGGCGGCGCCGGGGGCGCGGGCGGCGCGGCCATGCCCACCTGCGAGGAGGCCTGCGGGGCGCTCGCAGACTGTGCCGCGAGCGATGCCCTCTGCCCCGGCATCGGCCCCGACGAGCGCCAGGGCTTCGTCGACGGCTGCCTGACGACCTGCGCCGCGCAGCCGGCGCTCATCGCGCTGGTCGATGCGAACGACTGCGCCCGCACCGTCGCGACCCTCTCGGGCGTCGACGCCCAGTTCCAGGCCGCCTGCGAGGGTCCGCCCGTCGATCCCACGCTGTCGATGTGCGGCGGCTTCGTGCCCCGCCCGGTGCTGAGCGCCGACGCCGCCAGCGCGTGCGTGGCCTGCGTCGACGCGAACTGCTGCGATCAGGCGGCGGCCTGCGGCGCCGACGCCGACTGCCTCGCGCTGCGGGACTGCTTCGCCGCCTGTGCGCCCGACGACACGGCGTGCGAGGCCCTGTGCCCCGACACGCACGCCGCGGGCCTCGCGCAGAACGGGCCATACATCGAGTGCCGGAGCACGGCCTGCGCCGCCGACTGCCGCATCCCCGAGGACTGGTCGTGCCTGGGCGCGGTGGAAGACCCTGCCGTCACGCCCGGCGACGTGGACGTGGCCCTGCAGTTCCAGGACTTCGTGTCCGGCGCCCTGATCGTGGGCGCGACGGTGAAGACCTGCGCCCTGGCGGATGAGGCCTGCGCCGAGCCCCTCTCCACCGCTGAGACCGACGCCACGGGCGCCGCGACGCTGAGCGTGCCCCTCGGCGACGACGGCTTCCGCGGCTACTTCGAGATCACCGGTGGCAACGCGACGCCGAGCCTGTACTTCCCCAACCCGCCCTTCTTCGCCGGCACGGCGGCAGACACGGCCCGGGGCGTGGCGATCCTCACGCCGCAGGCGCTGGGTGTGTTCGCACAGCTCGCCGGCGTGGAGATCGATCCGGCGCGGGGCCACTCGGGCCTGCGCGTGATCGACTGCGCCGTCCGCCTGGCGTCCAACGTCACCGTGACGGTGGATGAGGCGGACGAGGGCAGCACCCTCTCCTACATCCAAGGCGGGGTGCCCAGCGCGGGCGCCACGGTGACCGACGCGAGCGGGACGGTGGGCATCTTCAACGTGCCCCCCGGCCCGCTGACCCTCTCTGGCACCAACGAGGATGCCGATGCCATCGGCCGCTTCACCGCGTTCACCCGCCCGGGCTTCGTGACCTTCACCAACCTGGGGCCCCGCCCCTGAGCGCACGCCGCGGCCCCTGCGCGCCCGGCGATGATCCGCACCGCTCGGCGCCAGGGCCCGGCTTGACGCGCGGGCCCAGGTCGCGCAGCGTGTCCCGTGGATGCGCCGTGTGTCCTTGGGGGTGAGCGCTTGCGGTTGCCATCGTTCGCCGCGCTGGGGGCGTGGCTCTGGCGGGGTGAGGGGCCCCTGGTCCTCGGTGATCTGTCGGTCCAGCCCGCGGACCTGCACGCGTTTCACATCGACGGCCGCGACGCCACCGCCCGCAAGCTGCGGCTGGTCATCTATCTCCTGCTCGGCTTCAACCTCGGCTTCTGGCTGACCGACGACTGGCTGCTGGGCCACCTGCCCTACGTGCAGCCCGCCCTCACGGAGGGTCGCGTGGCCGCCACGGCCTGCGGCCTGCTGGCCCTCGCCTTGACCCTGGTCCCCGACCGCCTGCGCCCGCTGGCCGGGTGGTTCGGCGCCGCGGCCACCTGCGGCGTGATCGCCTGGACCGTCGGGCGGATCGGCGGGCCGGACAGCGTCTGGTTCTTCTACACCTTTCCCTTCCTGTTCCTCGGGCTGGCGGCGTGGTTGCCCCCTGCGCACCGGCTGCTGGGCACGGCGCTGCTGTGCGCGACGACGGCGGCGCTCTTCTTCGGGCCCCACCCCGCGCACCGCGCGGATCCGGTGGCGGGCTCTGCGCTGGCCAACCTGGTCTGCATCGCCCTGCTCGCGGCCGCCATCGGGGTCTACCTCGACTACTTCCGGCTGCGGGTGTTTCTGATGGGCCGCGAGCGCGAGCACCTCGTCGCCGATCTGGGGGCCCAGGTGGCGGCCCAGACCCGCCACATCCAGCGCCTGCTGGACCACGTCGAGACCGCACGGGAAGCCGAGCGGGGCGAGCTCGCGGCCGAGCTGCACGATGAGATGGGGCAGCTGCTGACGGCCATGCGCTGCGTGGTCAAGTCGCATCAGCTGCGCGGCGCGGGCGGCCCCGACCTGGACCAGCTCGCGCAGCTGCTCCAGCAGTCGACCCGGGCGCTGCGCGACGTCCTGGAGCGGCTGCGGCCGCGGGTCCTGGACGATCTGGGCCTGGGGCCCGCCACCGAGTGGATGGTCCACCGCGTGGCCGGGCTGGGCGGGCTCGACTTCGCGCTCGATCTGCCGGCACACGGCGCGCTCGACACCTTGACGGCCCGCGAGGCCACCGTGGCGTTCCGGGTGGTGCAGGAGTCGCTCACCAATGTGCTGCGCCACGCCCAGGCCACCCGGGTGGACGTGCAGGTCGAGCTGGACGCCGGCCAGCTGACGGTGCGGGTCGAGGACGACGGGATCGGCATCGAGCCGGGCCTGGATAGCCAGGGGTTTGGCCTGCTGAGCATGGCGGAGCGGGCCCACACCCTCGGGGGTCAGGTGGTCGTCGCGCCTCGACCGCGGGGCGGCACCCGGGTCTCCCTGACGCTGCCGACGCCTGCCGCGCTGGGGCTGTCATGATCAGAGTCTTCCTGGCCGACGACCACGCCCTCGTCCGCATGGGCCTGCGGGCCCTGCTGGGGACGGCGAGTGACATCGAGGTGGTGGGCGAGGCCTGCGACGGGCGGCAGGTGCTGCAGGCGGCCGAGGCCGAGGGCTGGCCGGTGGACGTGCTGGTGCTCGATCTCTCGCTGCCCCGGGTCAGCGGCATGGAGGTGCTCGCCCGCCTGCAGACGCTGAGGCCACAGCTGCCGGTGCTGGTGCTCTCGATGTACGCCGAGGCGCAGTACGCCGCCCACCTCGCCCGGCTGGGGGCGGCCGGCTATGTGGCCAAGGACCGCTCCGAGGAGGAGCTGCTGACCGCCCTGCGGACGGTGGCGCAAGGGCGCACCTACTTCACCCGGCAGTCGCTGGCCGCCCAGCCGGAGGCCCCCCTGGCCGGGCTGAGCGCCCGGCAGTTCCAGGTGTTCTCGCTCGTCGTGGCGGGGCAGACGGTCTCCGAGATCGCCGCGGAGCTCAACGTGTCGGTGAGCACGGTGAGCACCCACCTGGGCAAGGTGAAGCAGCACCTCGGCGTGCACTCCGTCGCCGAGCTGGTCAGCTACGCCCATCGCATGAACCTGGCCTGACGGGGCTACCGGTCCCGAGCGACGCCCGCGCGCCGGCGCTCGGCAGGGGCCGCTGCCTGTGACGCTTCGCCCCCAACCTGCCTCTGCCACGGTGACCGGCCGCGCGCGCCCCGTCGCGCCGCCCACCCACCGTTGGAGACGCCATGCCGAGCCAGGGGATCGCCCGCCTCACCCGCCGCCAGCTCGCCGCCCGCCTGCTGGCGGCGGGCCTGCTCACCGCGGCCGCCGCGCCGGCGCAGGCCCAGGTGCCCGAGGCCTGCGGCCAGCCGCGCACGGCCATCGCGTGGACGCAGCCCCCCCAGATGGACATCGAAGACCCCGAGTCCACCCGCTGGCCCATCGACGCCACGCTGCGCATCGCCTACGGCGGCAACCGCTGCCCGGCCCCCGAGGAGTTCACGCTCACCGCCGCGGACGGCGCGCCGGTGCCCGCCCAGGTGCGGCTGATCATCCCGCAGGTGGTGGTGGCCCACGACGAGCTGCCGCCCACCCTGGTGGAGATCGATCCCGTCGAGCACCTGGCGCCCCGCGCCGAGTACACGCTGACCTGGCGGGCGCCGGATCCGCGGCTGGCCGCCTTCGAGGCCTACACCCTGCCCTTCAAGACCCTGGCCCGGCGCATGAACCCGGTGCCCGAGGACAGCTTCGAGGGCATCCAGTCGATCACCGGGCCCGACGGGCCCTGCGGCGTCGAGGGCAACCCGGCCGACCTGCCCCCCGAGACGACCCCCGCGGGCTGCGCCGTCGAGGCCCGGCTGATCGCCGTGGTGCGCTACCGCGCCGCCGAGGATCGCCCCGATCTGGCCTACGTGATCGAGCGGGTGTCGAGCGCGCCCCTGGACGCCAACGGCGCGCCGGACGAGGCCCGCACCGACCGCACGGTGGTGCCCCTGGTGTTCCACCCGGGCGGCCGCGAGGCGGTGTGGCCCGTGGGCCCCCGCCAGGCGCGGCTCTACCTGCCCGCCAGCCCCATGCCCCGCCAGGACTGCTTCCGCGTGCGCATGCGCGATGAGTGGGGCCGGCTGCGCGGCGACGAGACCGCCATCGCCTGCCTGACCCTGCCGATGGATCTGCCGTGCGCCAGGGCGCCGGCCAGCGAGGCGCCCGTCGCCCCCGCCACGCCGCTGCGCGACTGCGCCAACGTCGGCCTGTACGGCGCCGATCCCGATCGCCCGGCCCCGCCGGTGGGCGCCGAGCCGCCGGTGCTGGACGGGGATCTGTCGACGCAGCCGGCCGAGGGCTGCACCGCAGCGCCGGGCCGCAGCCCATCGACGCCCTGGGCGGTGTGGGCCCTGGCGCTGCTGGCGGTCGTGCTGCCCCGCCGCCACCGCACGCCCCCGCGCTGATCCGCCGCCACCCAAGGGGCCCGCCCGCGGCAACCCCCGGCCGCCCGCCGGCATCGGGCCCCCATGCAGATCCTCTCACACGACCTCATCGGCCCCGCAGACGCGCCCCACGTGGCCTTCGTCATGCACGGCATCCTGGGCAACCGCCGCAACCTCGGCAGCCTCGTGCGCCGGCTGGCGGCGGAGCACCCCACCTGGCGCTTCGTGAACATCGACCTGCGCAACCACGGAGACTCAAAGGGGTTTGTGGGCCCACACACCCTGCAGACCTGCGCCGCTGATCTGGACCGCCTCGCCGGCCTCGTGGCCCGCTACCACGCCTTCGAGGGCATCACACAGAGCGAAGACAAACGCCGCGCCGCGCTGCAGGCCGAGCCGCGCGATGCCCTTCTGCGCGTAGACGTAGTCGCGCGGGCAGTAGCGGTAGAGCGCGAGCGCGTCCTGCGAACGAAGCGGGTTCTGCCCCGTGAGGAGGCCATAGCGGGAAGGGGTGCAGATCGACGACGCGGAATAGAACCGGGTGAAACGGATTCCCTCTTCTCCAATCCGGT
>JAUHVS010000484.1 GCA_030424955.1 bacterium
AGCGGCCCGCCCCCCACACCCGACGGCGCCCCCCCGCTCGACGAGGGCGTGCCCCTCGACCAGGGCCCCACGCCGGACGCTGAGCCCGGCGCCGATCAAGGCCTGGACGCCACCCCCCTGGACGCGGCCCTCGACGGCGCGGCACCGGACGCCGATCTGGTCGACGCCGAGCTGCCCCTCGATCTGGCCCTGCCCGACGCCGAGCTGCCCCTGGACGCCGCCATCGTCGCGCCCGATCAGGGCCCGCCCTGTATCGCCCCCGATCCCGTGCTCAGCCCCGCCCCCGGCGCCCTCGCCCGCGTGCCCCTGCGCGAGGCCCTGGTGGTCGGCGGCCCCCCCGACACAGGCGCCACCACCGCGGCGGACATCGAGGGCGACGGCCTGCTCGACCTGGTGGTGACCCGAGGCGGCCGGCTCGAGGCCGTGCGCGCCGACGGGCGCCCCCGCTGGAAGACCGCCGTCACGGGCGTCACCCGCGTGGGGGGCGTGGTGGATCTGGACGGCGACGCCCGGCTGGAGGTGGTGGCCATCGGGCCGCGCACCGTGCGGGTGCACGACGCCCTGACCGGCGATCTGCGCTGGCAGCTGCCCGACGATCCCCTGGGCGACGCGGGCCCCGACTTCGTGTCGGTGACGATGGTGCTGCTGCGCGACGTGGACCGCGACGGCCGCGTGGACCTCTACATCACCGACGGGTCCTGCACCTTCGATGGGCCCGGCAACGGCATCCTGTACCGGTTCCTCAACACCCTCGCCGATCCCACCGGGCTGCCCATCCTGGGCCCCCGCACCAACGGGCGCTGCACCACCTCGCAGACCATCGTCGACGTGGACGGCGACGGCACCGACGATCTGCTGCTCAACGACGCCCGCGGCCTGAACCAGTTCGATCTGCGCACCGGCCAGCGGGTGCGCTGCGGCGACATCCCCGGTATCAACGACGGCGTGCTGCCCCACCTGAGCGCCGATCTGCTGCCCGACGTGCCCGGCCTGGAGCTGGTGGTGCTGCGCCAGGCCGCGCTGCGGCTCGTGGCCGAGGATCCCGTGCCCCGCGCGGACTGCCCCGACGCCCCCGCCCTGCGCACCCGCTGGCAGGCCGACGGGGCCTGGCTGCCCGACGCCGTGGCGGTGATGGACGTCGATGGGGACGGCCGCGACGAGGTCATCGGCAGCCGCCGCGAGGCCGGCGTCTGGCGCACCGAGGCGCTGAGCGCCGACACCGGCGCGGTGATCGCCGCCGCCGAGGGCTGGGCCCTGCGCGGCGCCATCGACCTGGCCGACGGGCCGGCCCTGCTGCTCACCGACAACCCCGATCGCTTCGGCGCCGTGCAGCTCGCGCGCCTGACCCCCGCCGGGCTGGCGCCGCTGTGGGGCGCCCCCCTCGAGGACGCGGCCATCGCCGTGCGGGCCCCGGCCCCCACCGAGGCGCGGCTGAACCTGGGCCTGAGCCGCCCGCAGATCCTGCGGGCCGATGGCCAGCCCCGCTTCGTCGTGGTGCGCGACACCGACGGCGACGCCCTGATCGACACCGTGCACCTCGCCCACGCCGGCGGCCCCGGGCCCATGCTGCCCCTGGACGGCGCGCCCGGCGCCCTGGTGGTGACCTGCGATCCGCTGGCGTGCGACACCCGCGACCTGCTCGTGGTGGGCGAGCCCGGCGGCACCCTGCAGACCTTCGAGGCCGACTGGACCCCGCGCCACCCGCTGGCGGACGCCCCAGCCCTGACCACGGGGCAGGTGCAGGTTGTGCTCGCCGAGGGCAACGGCCCGACCCTGGTGGTGCGCACCGCCAGCCACCGGGTCGGCGCGGTGGACCTGAGCCGCCCCGAGGCGCCCCTGGCCTGGAGCCTGGCCGTGGGCCCGTCCTTCCAAGGCTCGGGCGGCCCGCCCATCGTGCTGCCCACCGAGGACGGCCCCGATCACCTGCTGGTGGCCGCCAGCCGCTTCGGGCTGAACACCTGGCTCGCCCTGGACGCCGCCACCGGCGAGGTGCGCTGGCAGTCGGATCTGCCCGATCTGCCCGCCCGCGCCGCCGAGGCGGTCGGCGCCCTGACCCCCGACGGCGCCCGCTTCGTGCGCCTGGACGTCGTGGCTGACGCCCGGCGCTTCGAGGGCGTGCCCGGCTGCCCCGCGCCGACGATCATCGGCGACGTGCTGAGCCCCGATCCCACCTGCCCCGCGCGCCCGCTGAACCCGCGGGTGCTGTCGGCCTTCGACGCCACCACCGGCGCCTGCCTCTGGCAGACCCACCTGCAGCCGGTGGCCAACTGCGCCGGGCGGGCCAACCAGCGCGTGAGCGCCGCCGACGCGGACGCCGACGGCTGGCCGGAGCTGTACGTCACCGAGGGCATCGCCCTGCACCAGCTCGACCTGGCCACCGGCGCCCTGCTCAACACCGTGGATCTGCGCAACGACACCGGCCCGGCCTCGGGCGGCGGCGTGGTGATCGCCACGGGCGACGCGGCGCACCCGCTGGTGCTGGTGGGCGGGAACGGCCCGCTGGAGGCCCGCGCCGCCGACGTGACCCTGCAGTGGGCGGCCACGCTCCCGGCCAACCTCGACGGCCGCAGCTGGCTTGGCCGCGAGGCCCTCGTGGTGGGCGACGAGGTGTGGGCGGTCCCCGGCCGCGGCTGGCCGCTGACCCGCTACGCCCTCGACAGCGCCGATCCCGCCGCGCCCGTGGGCCGGCTGGGCCTGCGGAACGGCGTCGGCCTGCCGGACGCCCTCGGTGAGGACGCGTACGCCGACATCACCGCCCTGCGGCGGCTGCCCGGCATCGGCATGGACGGCGGCCCCGGGCTGGTGGCCACCGCCGACGACGGCTGGCTGTACGGCCTTAGGGACGACGGCACCCTCGCCTGGGCCCGCGAGCTGCCGGCCCTGGGCGAGCCGCCGGTCACCGGCGACGTGGATCAGGACGGCCAGCTCGAGCTGCTGGTGCCGCTGAGCGACGGGCGCCTGCTGGTGGGTGAGTCCCAGGCCCTCATCAGCCCGCCCCAGGTGCTGGATCGGCCCTGCGACGGCGCCGCGCTGTGCGCCCCCGACGATCGCCTGGACCTCAACGTGCTGCCCACCACCGACACCCTGTGTGCCGCCTGGGTGGCCGTGGCGGAGGCCGACGGCTACGAGGCCCGCGTGACCACCGAGAACGGCACCCCGCGCTCGGCCTGGGTCGACACCGACACGCCCGCGGTGCGCATCAGCCCGCTGTCCCTCGTGCCCGGCGCCCGCTACCGGGTGGAGGTCCGCGCCTGGCGCGCCGGCGACGCCGGGCGGCTGTACGCCGAGACCATCAGCAGCGACGGCGTGCGCATCACCGACGCGGTGCCGCCCGAGGTGTCCCTCGCCCTGCAGCCCGCCGCGGCGCCGACGGGGACCCCCGTCACCATCCAGGTGGCGGCCGCCGACGACGACCTCATCGCGAGCCGCCGCGTGGAGGTGCTCGACGCCAACGGCGCCCTGCAGTGGGTCGCCAACATCGAGCAGGCCGTCGTGCCGACCTGGGAGGCCGAGTACGTGTGGGACGGCCTCACCCTCGACGGCGACGTCGCGCCGGCCGGCGACTACGTGGTGCGCGCCACCGCGGGCGACCGCGCCGCGAACCGGGTCACGGCCGAGGCCGCCCTCCGCCGCTGCGACGGCGCCTGCCCGTAGGCCACCCACGCCCCCGGCCCGCCCCCGCGGCCGCGCGACAGCGCGCCGCGGGCGGCGAAACGCCGCGCCCCGCGAAACACTGTCCCGCCAGACGCGACACCGTGCGACAGGCCGGGGCCCAGCGCCCCGGCACGCGCCGGCGCCCGATCGACGGGCACGGCGGCGACCCCGCACGCCCACGGGCCGCGCAAACGCCTGTCATCACTCAAAAAAGGAAGAGGAAGGGGGGCGACCAAGCGGAGGGGAGTGCTCGGTCGCCCCAGCGAGCCAGGCAGGTCGGAGGGGGTGACCCGTCAGATCCGGCTCGACACCCATTCTCTAAGCACATGCCGTGCCAACCATGAACAAAGGGGCTGAGCGCGTCCCCCGTTACCCCGCCGTTCCAACGGGTCCCCGATTGGTGACCCGACGGTCAGCAAGCGGACGGGGGCCTCACTCGAGCCGGTCGATGGCCGCCGCGAGGGCCAGATCCCGCGCGCTCAGCCCGCCGCAGTCGTGGGTGGTCAGCGTGATCTCGACGAGGCCATACACGTTGCGCCAGTCGGGGTGGTGCCCCTGCCGCTCGGCGAGCCGGGCCACCTGACCCATGAAGGCCCACGCCTGCCGGAAGTCCTTGAAGTGCCACACCCGGTGCAGCCCCAGCCCGTCGTCGCTCAGCCGCCAGGCCGGGCGCGCCGCCAGCGCGTCGGCGATGGCCGCGGCCGACAGCCGCTCCGGCGCGCTCACGCGCGGACGCCGCTGAGCGCGGCGCAGTAGGCCAGGAACCCGGCCGTCTGCTGCGCCAGGAGCGTCTCGACCCCGGGGTCGTTGACCCGCCCGTCCGCGCCGAGCACCGCGTGCACCCCGGGCACAAAGACCCGCTGGTTGAACACCAGCCCGTTGCGGTAGCCGAACACCTGCACCAGCTGCTCGACGGGGCGCAGCGCCCCCCAGCGGCCAGAGCTCACGCCGATGAGCGCCACCGCCCGGTTCTCGAAGCTCTGCGGGAAGGGCAGCAGGTCGATGAAGAGCTTCAACACCCCCGGGAACCCGCCGTTGTACTCCGGCGTGACCAGCAGCAGGCCGTCCGCGGCGAGCACGGCGTCGGCGAAGGGCGCAAAGCCGGGCGGCTTCTCGCTGTAGGCCGTGGGGGACAAGCACTCGGGTGGCAGGGCCTGCAGATCGAGCAGGTCGACCTGGGCGCCCTGCGCCTCGTAGTCGGCGACGAGCCGGCGCGCCAGCTTGAGGGTGTTGCTCCCCGCGCGGTTGGTCCCCGAGATGATGCAGATGCGCACGGACGTGCCTCCAGACTGGTGAGGTGCCAAGATGCCTCGGACGGCCGACACGTCGCCGGCCAGCTGAGGGAGGTCTCTGGATGATGCGATGGATGACAGCGCTGCTGACCCTGTGTGTGGCCAGCGCGAGCGCCCTGGCGCAGCCGAGCCCGGGCGTGGATCCCGCCGCGGCGGCCGCCGAGGCCGCTGAGGCGGCCGAAGCCGCGGCCGCAGCCGCCGAGGTGGCTGCCGCCGAGAGCGCCGCCGCGACGGCGCTGGCCGAAGAGGCGGCTG
>JAUHVS010000485.1 GCA_030424955.1 bacterium
CTCGACAACCACGACGTGCCGCGCTTCCTGTTCCAGCACCCCGATCCGGCGCTGATGCGCAGCGCGCTGAACCACCAGCTCACCATGGACGGCATCCCGTGCCTGTATTACGGCACCGAGCAGGACTTCAACGGCGGGCCCGATCCGGCCAACCGCGAGGACATGTGGCACAGCGGCTTCGCCCGCACCGGGGAGACCTTCCTGCACATGCAGAAGCTGCTCCGCCTGCGCCGCCAGATCGCGCCCCTGCGCCGTGGTGACATGCGCTACGTCTGGGCCAGCGAGCACGTACAGCAAGAGGATGACGCCGGCATCATGGCGTATGAGCGCACCTACCAGGGCGAGACCGCGCTGGTGGTGCTCAACACCCACCGCCTGAAGGCGTCGGCCACCCGGGACGCCGGCCAGGCCATGCAGACCACCTTCGCGCAGGGCACCGTGCTGCGGGACGCCTTCGACGGCCAGAGCACGTTCACCGTGGGCGTCGACGGCACCCTGGACGTCACGGTGCCGCCCATGGGCGTGCGGATCCTGGTCGCGCAGTGATCCGAGCGGCGGGGCGAGCGACCGCGCTCGGCCTGCTGGCACTGGCCGCGCTGTGCTGCGCGGTCGGCTGCGAGGGTGACCCGGCCGATCCGGGCCCCGCCCCCCTGCGCGGCGAGATCTGCCAGCGCACCGTTCAGGTGACCCACCGCGGCGTCCCGGCGCTCATCGGCGTCTCAGGCAGCTTCAACGGCTTCGACGCCCGCCGCGCGCCCCTGACCCGCATCGACACCAGCGATCAGTGGCAGACCACCCTCACCCTGCCCCCGGGCGTGCACCGCTACCGCGTCGAGGTGGACGGCCGCCCGCTGCTCGATCCGGCGGCCCCGGTGTCCGTGCGCCACCAGGGCGAGACCTGGTCGCGGGTGGTGGTGCCGGACTGCGCCCAGCCCGCGTTTGAGCTCGTCGAGCGGACCCACGCCGGCGCGCCCGTCTACACCCTGGCGCTCCAGCGGGTCGCGGCCACCGACGGCCTCGATGGCGACACGGTGCAGGTCACGGTGGACGGGGCCCCCCTCGCCGCCCACGTCGACGGGGACCGGGTGGTGATCCGCACCGCCGAGCTGCCCCGCGGCAAGCACCACCTGCGGCTGATCGCGCAGGACACCGCGGGGCGCGCCAGCGCGCCCTTCGAGGGGCCGTTCTGGGTCGAGCCCACCCTCTTCCGCTGGCAGGATGCGATCATCTACCAGGTGTTCACCGACCGCTTCGCGCCGGCCACCCACGACTTCACGCCGGGCGAGCGCCTGCAGGCCATCGGCGCCCGTCACGGCGGCCACCTGGACGGCGTGCGCCGCAAGCTGCGCGAGGGCTACTTCGACGCCATGGGCGTCAACACGCTGTGGATCTCGCCCATGAACCTGAACCCCGACGGCGTGTGGACCGGGGTGGAGGGCGGCGAGCCCCGCTACGAGAGCTACCACGCCTACTGGCCCATCGCGGCCCGCAGCCTCGACCCACGCTTCGGCACCGCTGAGACCCTGGACGCGCTCATCGCCGAGGCCCACGCCAAGGGCATGCGGGTGCTGCTCGACGTGGTGCTCAACCACGTGCACGCCGAGCACCCCTACTACACCGAGCACCCCGAGTGGTTCACCGCCCCCGGCTGCTACTGCGGCAAGCCCGACTGCTCGTGGGCGGCGCGCATCGAGACCTGCTGGTTCACGGCCTACCTGCCCGACCTGTCGTGGCAGCACGCCGAGGCCCTCGAGGCCCAGGTAGACGACGCCCTGTGGTGGGTCGAGCGCTTCGACTTCGACGGCCTGCGGGTGGACGCGGTGCCCATGATGCCGCGCTTCGTGACCCGCGCGCTGACCGAGCGGCTGCACGCGCGCTTCGAGGCCCTGGGCACCCGCCACCTGCTGGTGGGCGAGACCTTCACGGGCCCTGAGGAGTGGGCGCGCATCCGCTGGTACTTGGGGCCCGATGGCCTCGACGGCCAGTTCGACTTCCCGCTGATGTGGGCCCTGCGCGCCGCCTTCGCCTGGGAGAGCAGCCCGCTGTGGGCCCTGGCCGACGCCTGGCGCAGCAGCGAGGCCGCGTGGGCAGGCAGCACGGCGGTCATGGGCAACTTCATCGGCAACCACGACGTCAGCCGCTTCTTGAGCGAGGCCGCCGGCCAGCTTGACGGCAGCCGCGACCAGGCCTGGGACAGCCCGCCGCCCCGCCCCGACGCCCCCCTGCCCTATCGGCGCCACCGGCTGGCCCTGGCGGCCGCGATGACCCTGCCGGGGGCCGCCGTCATCTATCAGGGCGACGAGTACGGCGAGCCCGGCGCGAACGACCCCGACAACCGCCGCCCCATGCGCTTCGGCGCCGATCGCACGGTGGAGGAGCAGGCCGTGTTCACGCACGCCGCCCGCCTGGGCCGCCTGCGGGCCTGCCTGCCCGCCCTGCGCCGTGGCGAGCTGTACCCCCTGCGCGAGGCCCGGGAGCGCTGGGCCTACCTGCGGGACGCGGGCGACGGCGCCCCGGCCATCGTGGTGCTCAACCGCGCGCCCGAGGACGAGGCGGTCGAGCTGGGCCTGCCCCCCGGGCTCGCCCTCGACGCCACCGCGCTGGTCGACGTACTCTCAGGCCGCCGGATCGCCGTCGAGGGCGAGCGGCTGGCGCGCTTCACCCTGGCGCCGCGCACCGCCGCGGTGCTGGTGCCCGCCGATCACCCCTGCGCCACCGCTCCAGGAGGGGCCCCATGATCCGTTGGTTGATCCTCGCCGTGTCGCTGGGCCTCGTGGGCTGCCTGGAGGACGTGGGCGATCCGCGCCCGGGGCCCCGCACGCCCCTGCCCGACGGCGGCAGCTTCGATCCCGGCCCGCGGCCCAGCAGCAGCAGCG
This sequence comes from bacterium, assembly GCA_030424955.1. Lineage (GTDB taxonomy): Bacteria > Myxococcota_A > Bradymonadia > UBA7976 > UBA1532 > JACKDL01. Next base: position 2,877 of record JAUHVS010000485.1, read on the forward strand.
GCTACGGCTCGGGCAGCGGCTCCGGGAGCGGCTCGGGGGCAGGCTCAGGCGCGGGCAGCACCGGTCAGGGCTCGGGCGCGCTCACCGCCGAGCCCGGCGACGCCGGCGTAGACGCAGGCGAGACGGCCAGCTGAGCCGCCGCGCGGCCGGCCACGAAGGCCGGCACCGCCGCCACCGGCACCCCGGTCGGGCACACCCGCGCGCAGGCGTCACAGCCCTCGGCGCACGCTGCGCCGGCCCAGGCCTCGGCCGCCTCGACGCTCAGCTGCGTCGCCCGGGTGTAGCTCAGCAGCCGGTCGATGGGCAGCGGGCACACCGCCTCACAGAGCCCGCAGTGGATGCACGCCCCGAAGGCCCGCAGCAGGGCCTCCTCGTCGGCGGTCATCGGCGCCATCCCCTCGCCCGCGTAGTGGGCCAGGAACTGCTCGACGCCGTGGGCCGAGCGCCCGGGGATCAGCCGCCCCAGCTGCCGCCGCACGATGGCCACGCCCAGCATCAGCCACGCAAAGGCGCGCCGCCAGATCAGCCGCCAGCGGCTCACCGGGCGCCCCCCTTCGCCGCGCTCTCGCCCGCCAGGTAGCCCGACAGCACCGCCTTGCCGGAGGCACACCCCGTGGTCAGGGCGTCGGGGCCGCGCAGCAGATCGCCCGCGGCGTACAGCAGGCCCTCCAGCGGCGATCCGTCATGGCCGAGCACCCGCATGCGCGCGTCCACCCGCACGCCCGACTCGAACAGCCGCCCCCAGTACGGCCCGTGGGCGCGGGTCCCGCGGGCCAGCTCCACCGCCGGCCGCGGCCGGATGGGCGCCGATCCCAGCGGGCTGGTGGGCGCCCCGGTCAGCCCGCCGCTGAACCGGCCGCCCGTGGCCAGCACCACCGCGTCGGCGCTCTCACTGCGACCATCCTCGCCGGTGACGCGGCCCATGGCGGCGTCCACCGCCACCACCCGGCCGCTGCGGATGGGGATGTCGAGGCGGTCGAGCCAGCGGCCCAGGGCCCTGTGCAGCCGCAGCCCGGGGGTCGACGGGGCCGTCCCCAGCGTCTCGGCCACCGGCAGCCCGATGGCCGCTGACAGCGCCGCGCGGTGCACCTCGGGGGTGTCGAGCCCCAGCACGGGGGGCAGGATCACGCCGTCCACCGGCGACTCCAGGCGAGCCAGGCCCGCGAGGAGCGCCGCGGCGAGCGCGTCGAGCTCGCCCGGCTGGGCCATGCGCGCCGCGACGGCGGCGTAGCTGCGCCCGAAGGCCCCGGGCCAGGTCGGGTAGTCCACCGACAGGGCGACGCCCCGCGGCTGCATCTCGGCGAAGGGGTGCCCCAGCCCGGCCAGGTCCACCACGGCCCGCTCGTTTCGCCAGGTGGCGCTGACGGCGTGGCTGGCGGGCACCAGATCCACCGGCCGCGGGATGCCGTCGGTGTCGGTGAGCAGCAGCGGCCCGCGCACCAGCGTCAGCTCGGCCAGGCCCTCGGTCAGCAGCGCCAGCGCGTCCTCGAGCCGGTCGGGGGGCAGGCCCTGCGCGAGCAGACTCGCCGCGCCGATGGCCCAGCCCCCGCTGTGCATCACCGTCGCCCCGGGCCGGTCGGCGAAGACCACCACCTGGGCGCCGAGGGCGTGCGCCCGGGCCGCCGCGAGGGTGCCAGCGAGCCCCGCCCCCACCACGATGACCTTCACGTGTCGCTCCGGCGCAGGGCCCAGCGCATCTGCTCCACCTGAGGCAGGTTCCCGCGGCCCACCACAGGCTGCTGTTCGCGCCAGCGCGCCGTCACGAAGCGCGCCAGCAGGGCGTCCGCCAGGGCCGCGTCGCCGCCCTGGTAGCCCGCCAGCAGCCAGGCCGCGCGCCGGGCGCAGCGCGCGCCCTGGCACGGGCCGCCCCCGCAGTGGGTGCGGCGGCGCAGATCCTCCAGCGTGCTGACCCACTCCGTCTCGATGCAGTGGCGCGCCTCGGCCTCGGTCACGGGCTCGCAGGCGCACAGCACCCGCCGCTGCACCGGATCGCGCTCGATGCGCTCGACGATCTCCCACGCCCGGGCCCCATGCCGGTGCACCAGCCGCGCGGCCGCGTAGGGGTCGAGCTGTGCGCGCGCCGCGACCTCGGGCACCGCAGGGGTCGCCTCCCCCCCCGGCAGGGGCGTCTGGTGGGTGGTGCACGGCCGCGACACGCCCAGCCGGGTGCACACCGCGTCGGTGGTCTCCTCGGCCATCACCCGGTAGGCCGCGAGCTTGCCCCCCGCCAGGCTCAGCAGCCCCGGCGCGCCCTCGCTCGTGTGGTCGAACACCCGGTGGTCGCGGCTGAGCTTGTCCTCG
>JAUHVS010000486.1 GCA_030424955.1 bacterium
GGGTGAGGCCGCGCGCCGCCAAGTGCGCGGCGGCGCCGGCGGCGGGCCCGGGCGCCGCCATCTCGCTAGACCACGCCCTGGTCGAGCATGGCGTTCGCCACCTTCAGGAAGCCCGCCACGTTGGCGCCGACCACGTAGTCCACGTAGTCGCCGTCGGTGCCGTGGGTGACGCACTGGGTGTGGATGTCGAGCATGATCTGGTGCAGCCGCCGGTCGACCTCTTCGCTGGACCAGCTGAGGTGCATGGCGTTCTGGGTCATCTCGAGGCCGCTGGTGGCCACGCCGCCGGCGTTCGCCGCCTTGCCCGGCCCGTACAGGATGCGGGCGTCCTGGAACACATCGACGCCCTTGGCCTCGGTGGGCATGTTGGCGCCCTCGGCCACGCAGACGCAGCCGTTCTTGACCAGGGTCAGGGCGTCCTCGGCGTTGACCTCGTTCTGCGTGGCGCAGGGCAGCGCCACGTCGCAGGCCACGCCCCACGGCCGCTGGCCCGCGTGGTAGGTGGAGCCGGTGAACTGATCGGCGTACGCGCTGATGCGGCCGCGGCGCACGTTCTTGAGGTCCATCACCCACGCCAGCTTCTCGGCGTCGATGCCCGCCGGGTCGTGGATCATGCCGCCCGAGTCCGACAGGGTGACGACCTTGCCCCCCAGCTGGGTGACCTTCTCGACGGCGTACTGGGCCACGTTGCCGCTGCCCGAGATGGTCACCGTCTTGCCCTGCAGGCTGTCGCCGCGGGTCTCGAGCATCGCCTGCGCGAAGTAGGTGGTGCCGTAGCCGGTGGCCTCGGGCCGGATCAGCGAGCCGCCCCAGCCCAGGCCCTTGCCCGTGAGCACGCCGGTGAACTCGTTGCGCAGCCGCTTGTACATGCCGAACAGGTAGCCGATCTCGCGGCCGCCCACGCCGATGTCGCCCGCGGGCACGTCGGTGTTGGGGCCGATGTGGCGCGCGAGCTCGGTCATGAAGGACTGGCAGAAGGCCATGACCTCGTTGTCGCTCTTGCCCTTGGGATCGAAGTCAGATCCGCCCTTGCCGCCGCCCATGGGCAGGGTGGTCAGGGCGTTCTTGAGCACCTGCTCGAAGGCCAGGAACTTCAAGATCCCCAGGTTGACGCTGGGGTGGAACCGCAGGCCGCCCTTGTAGGGGCCGATGGCGCTGTTCATCTCGATGCGGAAGCCGCGGTTGACCTGCACCTCGCCGCGATCGTCGACCCACGGCACCCGGAACATGATCACCCGCTCGGGCTCGACCATGCGCTCCAGGATCTTGGCGCCGCGGTAGGCCGGCGTGGCCTCGATGAGGGGCATCACCGACTCGATGACCTCGCGTACCGCCTGGTGGAACTCGGGCTGCACCGGGTTCTTCTCGATCACGCGGTTCATGAAAGTGTCGACGTTGCTGGCCACGGCTGTCCTCCTTGAGTCGCCCCGTGAGGCGATCGCGGTTCCTGCTCAACGCCGGTGACGGCGCATCCGCGGCCATCGGCCCCTGGCGCGGCGGACCCGAGCCCCGGGTCACGGGGCGCGCCTGCGGGGTCCATGCCCCGGCGGTTGACTCCCTGCCCACTTTGGGTAGGCTCGCCGCCCTCACCCCACCGGTCGGCGCAGGCCGACCACGAGCCCCGGGAGCGCGCCATGATCGGCACCCTGTACGAGCGCCTGTTCCGCTCCGAGATCTCGCTCAAGCGCCGCGCCATCCAGGCGACCAACTTCGTGGCCATGCCGGTGCTGGGCCGCCAGCTGGGGCTGATCCACCTGGTGGAGTACCCGAAGTGCGGCGGCTCATGGGTGCGCAACATGCTGCAGAGCTACCTGGGCTCGCCCCACGTCGATCTGACCAGGCGGCTGCTCGCCCGCGACGGCGTCATCCAGACCCACGAGCTGCACAAGCCGCACCTGCGGCCGGCCGTGGTCGTGGTGCGCGATCCCCGCGACGCCTACACGTCGTTCTACCACTACGAGAACAACTTCGAGCACCGCGCCCAGCAGAGCCCGACCGCGCGCTGGTTCACCCACGATCCGCAGGCGCCGCTGCAGGACGACTTCCTGGGCTTCCTGCGGGCCAAGCTGCTGCACCCCTCGCACCCGTGGTTCTTCTACAGCGAGTTCATCGCGAGCTGGCAGCACCGGCCCGGGGTGCACGTCGTGCGCTACGAGGACTTCCTGAGCGACCCCCAGGCCACGCTGACCCAGCTGCTGCGCGCCCTCGGCCGACCCATCGACCTCGACCGGGTGGCGCAGGCCGTGGCCGACAACACCTTCGAGGCCGTCACCCGGCGCCAGTACGGCGAGACCCGCCAGGCCGGCGAGGCCGACAACAAGCGCTTCGTGCGCAAGGGCGTGGCCGGCGACTGGAAGAACCACTTCAACCGCGAGGCCGCCGAGCTCCTGCAGCAGGTGGACGGCGGCATCCTGCGCAGCCTGGGCTACGAGGCCGACGGCGCCTGGATCGACGCCCACTTCGGCGCGGCCGAGGGCTGAGCGCCAGCGCCCGGCCGGTCAGTGGCCCGCGGCCGCCCCCCACAGCGCCTTCAGCCGCCGGTCGCGGCCGCAGCCCTCGCGGTAGCGGGCGTAGTGCCCCGGATCCTTCTTGTAGAAGTCCTGGTGGTAGGCCTCGGCCTCGTAGAACGTGGTGGCCGGCTTGATCTCGGTGACGATGGGCCCCGGCAGCGTGCCCGCCTTCGCCAGCGCCTGCTTGCTGGCCAGCGCCGCCGCCTGCTGGGCCGCGCCGTGGGTGTAGATCCCCGTGCGGTACTGGCTGCCCCGGTCGCAGAACTGCCCGTCGGCCTGGGTGGGGTCGATGTTGCGCCAGAACACCTCGAGCAGCTGGGCGTAGGTCACCTGCTTCGGATCGAACACCACCCGCAGCGCCTCGGTGTGGCCCGTGCCGCCGCCGCCCACCTCGCGGTAGGTGGGGTGCGGCCGGTGGCCGTCGGTGTAGCCCGAGGTGGTCGAGATCACGCCCTTCACCTGGTCGAGGGGCTTCTCCATGCACCAGAAGCAGCCCCCCGCGAAGGTCGCGATGGCGAGGCCCTCGGGGGCCACGTCGGGCAGGGCCGGGCTGCCCCGGTGGGCCGCCTTCGGCTGGCTGGTGGGCGCGTTGCCCTCGGCAGGCGTGGCGCAGGCGGGCAGCGCCGCCAGCAGGCTGACCCAGAGCGCGGCGCGGCGCAGCCAGGGCATGGGAGGGGCGAAGGCAGGCGCAGCGGACACAGACATGGAGACCTCCTGGAGCGGTTCGGGCGAGCGGACCCGCCGGTGTCAGGGCCCCGTACGGGGCGCGCCGATCACCGTTACCAACAGATGCCCGCCGGCGGCCGAGGCCGCGGGCCCGCAGCCCGCAGGTCAGCCTGGCCCGCCCCCGCCCGGCAGCCCGCTACCGCCTCGTAACGTCACAGAGGCGCAGGCGCCCGTTCCGTGACCCCGACCACGCAAACGCGGCCCCTGCGCCCCTGGCACACCGGGTGCAAAGGGCGCGCGGCGACGAGGCCCAGTTGGGGCCTATCCCAGAGAGGAGCTCACCATGCCCAAGCGTCCAGCCAGCGCCCCGCGCGTCATCGCCATTGTCGGCCCCTACGAGAGTGGCAAGACCACCCTCCTCGAGAGCCTGCTGTGGAGCACGGGGGCGATCGAGTCGCGCGGCGATGTGATCAAGGGCACGTCGGTGGGCGATCGGCACCCCTCTGCTCAAGGGCACCACATGGGCGTTGAGCTCAACGTGGCTCAAACGAGCTGGCTCGGGGACGAGTACACCTTCCTCGACTGCCCCGGGTCGGTGGAGTTCGCCCAGGACACCTTCGACGCCCTGCGCATCGCAGACGCCGCCGTGGTGGTGTGTGAGCCCGTCGCCGAGCGCGTGGTCACCCTCGCGCCCGTGCTGCACTTCCTCGACGAGAACGACATCCCCCACGTCGTCTTCATCAACAAGATCGACCAGACCAACGAGCGCCTGAAGGACCTCGTGGAGGCCCTGCGCACGGTCAGCGGCAAGCCCCTCGTGCTGCGCGAGATGCCCATCCGCGAGAACGGCCAGATCACCGGCTTCGTCGATCTGGTCACCGAGCAGGCCTGGCGCTTCCAGCACGGCAAGCACTCCGCGCCCATGCCGCTGCCGGCCGATCTGGCCGAGGACGAGCAGGCCGCCCGCGCCGCCATGGTCGAGGCCCTGGCCGACTTCGACGATCACCTGCTGGAGCAGGTGCTCGAAGACATCATGCCCCCCATGGACGAGATCAACAGCCAGCTCGCCAAGGACTTCGAGGAGGACCTGGTGGTGCCGGTGTTCTTCGGCAGCGCGGCCAACGCCCAGGGCGTCAGCCGGCTGATGAAGGCCCTGCGCCACGAGGTGCCCGAGCCGGCGCAGACCGCCGCGCGCCTGGGCATCGACGCCACCGGCGAGGGCGTCGCCGCCGAGACCTTCAAGACCTTCCACATGCAGCACCTGGGCAAGCTCAGCATGACCCGCGTCTGGCGCGGCACCCTGCAGAGCGGCCAGGAGGTGCCCGTGGGCGAGGGCACGCTGCGCTTGGGCGGCCTGTACACCCTGGTGGGCGACCAGCGCACCAAGGCCGATCAGGCCACGGTGGGCCAGGTCGTGGGCATCGCCCGCGCCGATGAGCTGGTGACCGGCAGCTGGATCGGCGACGCGAGCGAGGATCCGGGCTGGGCCGAGCCCCAGCCGCCCCTGTACGCGATGGCCGTGCGCGCCGCCGAGCGCGCCGACGAGGTGAAGCTGCTGGGCGCCCTGCAGGCCCTGGCCGAGGACGATCCGTCCCTGCGCATCGAGCAGAACGGCGAGACCCACGAGCTGGTGGTGCGCGGCCTGGGCAACCTGCACCTGAAGGTGGTCTCGGAGATCCTCGAGACCCGCTACAACCTCGCCGTCGAGATGTCGCGCCCGCAGGTGCCCTTCTGCGAGACCATCCAGGCGCCGGTGGAGCAGGCCACCCGCTACAAGCGCCAGACCGGCGGCCACGGCCAGTTCGCCGACATCAAGGTGCGCGTCAAGCCGCTGCCCAAGGGCGAGGGCTACCAGTTCGTCGACCAGATCGTCGGCGGCGTGGTGCCCAAGCGCTTCATCCCCGCCGTCGAGGCCGGCTGCCGCGAGGCCTTCGCCCGCGGCCCGCTGGGCTACCCGGTCGTGGACGTCGAGGTCACCCTGTACGACGGCCAGT
>JAUHVS010000487.1 GCA_030424955.1 bacterium
CTCGACGGTGCTGCCGTTGGGGAAGTAGCGCTGTCGCCTGCCCATCTGCGCGGTCGCCCGGTGCTGCCCACTCATGGGTACATCGGACAGCCAGCGCGGCTGTCACGCCAAAATGCGCATGTTTCTTGTAAGTCTTTGATTTGAGAGTGTTTTGCGTGTCTTTGCCGACGCGCGCCCGGCGCGGGGCTGGGGGCGCGCGGCGCAGCCCTGGTCCTGCCCGGGGGCGCCGCCGGTCCCCCGCCGGAACAGCCCTTGGGTCAAGCGGTGCCGAGCGCCGCCGGGCCGCTGGGCTGCCCCAGCGGGACGGTGCCCGGGGTCGCTGCCGCCCCTGCCGGCTGGCCATGGTCGACGCGCGCGGCACCTCTGCTAGACTGCGCCCCGATGGCGAGCGACCCCCCGCACGATCCGCACGACACGTTCTCCACGGATGACACCGTGGTCCCCGAGTCGACCCCGACGCCTCGGCTGCTGCCGCCCTCCGACGGGACGAGGCCCGGCCACCGCACCGATCCGCTGGCCGACACCCACGCCGGGGACGCCGAGTTCGCGCCCGACCCCAGCACCCGGCAGTTCGCGCTGGTGGACGAGGGGCAGCTGGGCATGGCGCTGGATGATCCCGAGCGCTACCTCACCCAGGAGCTGCTGGGCGAGGGGGGCATCGGCCGGGTGCTGGGGGCGTTCGATCGTCACCTGGCCCGCGAGGTGGCCTTCAAGGTGCTGCGCGACGATCACGGCCCCCCAAGCGCCGCGACCCGCGCGCGCTTCGTCAACGAGGCGCGCATCACAGGCGCCCTCGAGCACCCCGGGGTGGTGCCGGTGTACGAGGTGGGCCAGCGGGCCGATGGGCTGCTGTACTACACCATGCCCAAGATCCGCGGGCGCACCCTGGCAGACGCGCTGAAGGGCGCGAGCCTCGCCGACCGCCTGCGCTTGCTGCCCCGGTTCATCGACATCTGCCAGACCATGGCGTACGCCCACGAGCACCGGGTCATCCACCGCGATCTCAAGCCCGACAACGTCATGCTGGGGCCCTTCGGCGAGACGATGGTGCTGGACTGGGGGCTCGCCAAGCGCCTGGACGGCAAGGGGCACGGCGCCCTCACCGGCGACGCCGACGACACGGACGCGCCGACCGAGGCCGAGGCCCTCGTCATGGCCAGCGGCCAGAGCGCCTGGCGCACGATGGAGGGCGCCTTCATCGGCACGCCCGCCTACATGTCGCCCGAGCAGGCCCGCGGCGATCTCAACGCCATCGACACCCGATCCGATGTCTACACCCTGGGGGTGATGCTCTTCGAGCTGCTGTGTGGGCAGACGCCGTTCAGCGGCAACAGCGCCATCGCGGTGGCCATGCAGGTCAGCACGGCGACGGTGCCCGCCCCCCGAACCCTCGAGCCGGACTGCCCGCCCGAGCTGGAGGCCATCGCGATGCGGGCCCTGAGCAAGGCGCCCGCAGATCGCTACCCCGACGCGAAGGCCATGGCCCACGACCTGGTGACCTTCGAGGCCGGCGGGCTGGTGTCGGCCCATGTCTACGGCTGGCAGGATCTGCTGGCCCGCGCGTGGCGGCGCCACAAGCGGCGGCTGGTGGTGGGGGCGGTGGTGCTGGCCCTCGGCGGGGGCGTCTGGTGGGTGCGGGGCGAGGCCGAGAGCCGCGCCGCCGCCGTGCGCCGGGAGCGAGCCCAGGCGCGCCGGCTGGCCGAGGTGGAGCGGCTGTTCGATGAGCTGCGGCAGGAGGCCATGACCGGGGCCCTGCGCACGCACCCGCTCCGGCTGATCGCCCTGCAGTCCCCCGCGGTCATCGACCGCCTGCGCGAGGCGCTCACCGATCCGCACCCCGGCGTGCGCCGGGCCGTCGCCCACGCCCTGGGCGGCATTGGGGATCCGCGCACGGTGCCCGCCCTGGTGGCGCGCCTGCACGAGGGCGGCGAGACCGACGAGGACGTGGTGGTCGAGATCATCGAGGCGTTGGCGGCCATCGGGGACTCGGCCGCCGACGACCCGGTCTACAAGATCCGCCGGCGGTATGGCACCGAGAGCCCGCTGTGGCAGCGCACCGAGACGGCCTTCAAGATGTTGCCCCCGGCGCCGGTCTCCGAGGCGGATCAGAACAACCCTGAGGCCTGGCGCGCCCAGGGCGTGCGCTACGTCGAGAAGGGCCGCGACGCCGACGGCGAGGCCGCCTACCTGCGCGCCATGGCGCTGGACCCGGCGGATCCCAAGGCGCCGAGCAACCTGGCCATCGCCTACCGCCGGCAGCGGCGCTTCAAGGACGCGCTCGCGATGGTGGACCGCGGCCTGGCTGCCGAGCCCGGCTTCCCCTGGGCGCTGGCCAACCGCGCGGTGATCCTGCGCCACCAGGGCCAGTACCGCGAGGCCCTGGTGGCCTGTGATCGCCTGGTGTCGCAAGACAAGGCGCTGACGGTGCTGGGGCTGCGCAGTCGAGCGCGCACCCGGTGGGCGCTGGGGGACTTCGAGGGCGCGCTGGCAGACGTCGAGGCGGCGGTCCTGAAGGATCCGCGCGGGCGGCAGTCGGCCGCCGTGCGGGGCATGTACTGGGCCGCACGCGGCGACTGGCCCCAGGCCCTCGCCAACCTGGACACCGCCATCGAGCTCGATGGGACCTTCGCCATGGCCTTCCAGCAGCGCGGCCGGATCCACGCGGCCACCGGGGACTGGCCCGCGGCGCACAAGGATCTGCGCCGCGCCCTGCAGATCGACCCGACCCTCGACGAGGGCCGCGCGGATCTCGCGGGCATCGCCCGCCGCCTCGGGCGGGGGCGCAGCGCGCTGCGCCACCTGGGCCGCGCCATCGCCCTGGAGCCGAACGAGCCCCTCCACGAGGCCGCGCTGGCGGTGATCGGGCACGCCGCTGAGGGCGAATGGGGGCCCGCCCAGGTGCGCATCCGAGGGGCGATCGCCAAGGCCATGCCGGGGGATCTGGCGCTGTTCAGGCTGCTGGCCGCCGGCATCGCCGTCGGGGCAGGGGGCCGCCCCGATCCCACGCTGCTTGTGCCGGCCGGGGATCATCCCTGGCACGACCGGCTGCTGGCCATCGTGCGCGGTGAGCAGGATCCGGCCGACGCCGTCGCCGACGCCTTCACGCCCACCATGCGCGGCGAGCTGGCCCTGGCGACCTGGCTGGTGGCAGGCGAGGCGGGGCTGCGCACGCTGCCGCCCCCATCTGGGTTCGCCACCCGCCCCGCGCCGCCGTCGGCGCTGGCCGAGGCGCTGCTCGACGCGCTGCGCGCGCCGCCCAAGTAGCCGACCACGCAACGAAACTTCACAGACGGTCCGGGGCTCTCACGCGCCATGCCAGCCACCCTCAGCTCCGCCGCCAGCGGCCGCGCCACCGCGCCGCGCCCCCAGGTCGCGCGGGTGCCGATCGGCGCGCTCGGGGCTGACTACGACGCGCTGGTGGCCGGCCACAGCCCCGCCCTCAGCCGCGCGTGGCTCACCGCCACCGGGGCGGATCCGGTCCTGACCGTTCGGGTGGGCCAACGGCTCATGGCGACGGCGCGGCTGGTGCCGGCGACGATGGTGGGGCGGCCCCTGGGCGACTTCCTCGACGGCTCGCGCACCGCCCGCGCCGCCCTGCGCGGCCTGGGGCTGGCCGACACCCGGCTGCGCTTGCCGCTGCTGGTGTGTGGCGAGCCGACGCTCGCCGGCCCACACGGGCTGGCCTTCGCCCCCGACGCCACCGACGCCGTGCGGGCCGCGCTGGTGGCAGGCCTCGACGCGGCCGCCCGGCGGCACCAGCCCGCGGTGCGCGGGGTGCTGATCAAGGAGCTGGTGGGCCCGCTGGCCGCCCTCGACGGCGGCCTGTGCGAGGCCGGGTTCTGCGGCTTCAGCGCGGGCCCTGGCATGGTGCTCCCCCTCGATCCGGCCTGGCGGGCCTGGCCCGATGTGTTGGCGGCGTACACGTCGAAGTACCGCGTGAAGGCCAACCGCGCCGACGCGCTGTCGGCCGCGGTGCGCCGCCACCGCCTCACGGGCGACGCCCTGGTGGCGGCGCTGCCCGCCCTGCAGGGGCTGTACGATCAGGTGCTGGCCCGGGCGGACGCCGCGCTGGGCCGGTTCGATCTGGCGGCGCTGCCGGCCCTCACCGCGGCCATGGGCGACCGCTACTGTGTGTGGGGCTACCGCCTGGGAGACCGCTGGGTGGGCGTCGCCACCGCGCTCAGCGACGGAGACACCCTGTGGGCCCACCTGGTGGGGCTCGACTACGGCGTCAACGGGGCCCACGGCGTGTACCCGCGGCTGCTCAACGACTATGTGCGCACGGGCCTGGCGGGCGGGGTGTCGCGGGTGGACTTCGGGCGCACGGCCGAGGAGATCAAGAGCACCTTGGGCGCGGTGGCGGTGCCGCAGCCGTGCTGTCTGCGCTTCGTGCACCCCGTGGCGCACCGGCTGCTGCCGGCGGTGGCCCGGGCGACGGCCGTGCCCACCGCGCGGGAGCGCCGGCCCTTCCGCCAGGCTTGGTACGCGGCCCACGGCGGCTGGGCGGCCCGCACCCTGGGCGTGCCCCGCGCGCGGCTGCCCGGCGGGCCCGAGGCGGCGCCGGCCGAGCCCGGGTAGCGATGCCGTTCCTCGAAGGCTACGGCGCGGGCCTCGCGCTGATCGTGCTGATCGGCCCCGTGCTGTTCGTGCTGCTGCAGGCCACCTGGCAGCGGGGCCGCGCCCACGGGGTCGCCGTGGCGCTGGGCATCTTCGTCAGCGACATCCTGGCGGTGCTGATCTGCACGCTGGGCCTGGGCGACACGCTCCAGGGCGAGGCCGCCCGGCCCTGGCTGGTGTGGGGCGGGGCGCTGCTACTGTTCGCCTTTGGGATCAACGCGTTACGGGCGCCGCCGCCGCCCCCCGACGTCCCCCAGGCGAGCACGCGGGTGGGGCTGCTGGCGGACGCCGCCCGCGGCTTCCTAGTGAACTTCGTCAACCCGTTCGTGTTCATGGTGTGGATCGGCCTGATCGGCGCGGCGGGCCAGCGCCACGGCGGCGGCTGGCCCCTGGCCGCGTTCCTGAGCGGCACCCTGCTGGGCATCTTGACGCTGGACGTGGCGAAGGCCCTGCTGGCGCACCGGCTGCGGCCGCTCCTGCGGCCCACGGTGCTGCGGCGGGTGCTGCGGGTGGCGGGGGTGGCCCTGCTGGCCTTCGCCGGGCGGC
>JAUHVS010000488.1 GCA_030424955.1 bacterium
TCCGGCGGCGAAGGGGCTGGAGACGGCGCGGGCGGCGGGTGTTCCGGCGGAGGCGGTGGATCACCGCGCCTTCCGCGGCGACCGGGCGGCGTTCGAGGCGGCGATGGGCGCAAGGCTCGCGGCGCATGAGGTCGAGGGCGCGGATCCGCAGCGGCTCGCCCGCGCCCGGCAGGTGCGCCGGCGCGCCGTTGGGCGCCGGCACGCAGCGGCCCAGCGGGATGTGCGGGACAAAGGCGCGGGGATCGGCCGCGAAGCCATAGCCCGTGAGCGCCGCCTGCACGGCGGCCTGGAGCGCGGCCACGCGGCCCTTGTCGTCCTGCACGGCGATGTGGACCAGGCGGGGCCCCTGGCCGGCCGGCCACCCGCCCACCTCGCCCAGGGTGACGGTGAACGGGGGCTGCTGGTCGGCCACCTGTGCGAGGCCGAGCTCGACAGCCTCGAAGGCCTCGGCGGGGACTGGGCCCAGATCGAACAGCGGCAGGGTCAGCGCCCGGCGGGGGACCGTGTCGAGGCTGACCCCCGCGCCCTTGGCCCAGCCTCGCAGCTGCTGCTGCAGGTGGCCGAGCTGCTCTCGCGTCTCGCGCGGGAGGGAGATCGCCACGAAGGCGTGCATCAGAGGGCCCATGTCAGATCAGCCTCCGGCGGATGCCATCGAGCGCGATCACCGCGGCGGTGCGTCGCACGCGCTCACGGTCGCCCGGGATGTGGTGGCGGGCGGTGTCCTCGAAGCCGGGGCCCGCCCACGCGAAGTCGACGGTGCCCACGGGCTTGTCGGGGGTGCCGCCCCCCGGGCCAGCGATGCCTGTGATGGCGACGGCGACGTCGACGCCCAGGGCCCGGCGGGCGCCCTGCGCCATCGCGCGGGCGCAAGGCTCGCTCACCGCGCCGTGGGTGTCGAGCACCTCGGCCGGCACGCCGAGGCAACCCCGCTTGACGCTGTTGGCGTAGGCCACGATCCCGCCGAGGAAGGTCGCGCTGGCGCCCGGGACGGCGGTGAGGGCCGCAGCGACGCCCCCCCCCGTGCAGCTCTCGGCGGTGCCCAGCGTGAGGCCGCGGGCCTCGGCCGCCCGGAGCGCCGCCTCGGCCGGGGTGATGTCGTCTTCGCCCAGCCAGGCGTCGGCGGCGGCCGCCCTGACCGCGGCGGCGGCGGCGTCCACCACCGCAGCGCTGGCCCCGGTGAGGCTGATCTCGGTCACCGAGCCCATGGCCCGCCAGCCGACCGACACGGTGTCCGGCAGCGCGAGGGCGCCGACCAGCTGGGCGAGGGTGGACTCGCCCACCAGCGCAAACCGCAGGCGCCGGCGGGCCAGCGGCTCGCCGATCAGGGGGGCGAGGCGCGGGATGACGTGGGCGTCGAGGTGCCAGGTGACCTCGCGGGGGACGCCCGGCAGGGCGATGACCAGGCAGCCGCCGACGCGGACGGCGAAGGCGGGCGCGGTGCCCACGTCGCTCGCGAAGATCTCGGCGCCCTCGGGGAGCGCGGCCTGGCGGCGGTTGGCGGGGGGCATGGCCCGGCCCGCGTAGCGCGCCTGGATGCGGCGCCAGGTCTCGGGGTCCTCCCGCAGGGCGACGCCGGCGGCGTCGGCGATGGCCGCGGCGGTCACGTCGTCGTCGGTGGGGCCGAGCCCGCCGGTGACGACGCAGACCTGGGCACGGCGGGCGATGCCCTCGACGGCCTGCGCGATGACGGCGCGCTCGTCCCGCACCACGGTGCGGCGGGCCGTGCGGCCGCCCAGCCCGCTCAGCGCCCGGTCGATGGCCGCAGCGTTGCTGTCGATCACGCGGCCATCGAGCAGCTCATCACCGATGGAGAGGCCTTCGACAATCACGGGATCACACACCTCCGGGCAGCGACGCGGAACGTCGCAGGGTACTGCACACCCGTCAAGTGCTTTTCTGCGGTCCAGGGGCGGGTCGGCTAAAAGGATGCGCCGTGTCAGGGGGGTGCACTAGACTGCAGCACCGCCTGCATGAGGAGGTTGATCGGCGTGGATTTTCCGCAGCGATTCGGCAAATACACGTTGCTCAAGCGGCTCGCTACGGGGGGCATGGCTGAGATCTTCCTCGCCCACCAGCGTGGCTTGGGCGGGTTCGAGAAGGAGGTCGTGGTCAAGCGCCTGCTGCCGGAGCACGCCGGCAACGAGGAGCTGGTGGCGATGTTCCTCGACGAGGCGCGCATCGCGGCCCACCTGACGCACCCGAACATCGCGCAGATCTACGACCTGGGCGCCATCGAGGGCGAGTACTTCATCGCGATGGAGTACGTGCGAGGCGTCGATCTGCGCCGGCTCTGCTCCCACGGCATCGCCGTCGGGAACTACCTGCCGCTCAACCACGCCGTGCGCATCATGGCCGAGGTCTGCGACGCGCTGGCCTACGCCCATGGCCGGGCGGACGCCGACGGCCAGGCCATGAGCATCGTGCACCGTGACATCTCGCCCACGAACATCCTGGTCACCTACGACGGCGGCGTGAAGCTGGTGGACTTCGGCATCGCCAAGGCCGCCAACAAGGCTACGGTGACCCGCAGCGGCCAGGTGAAGGGCAAGTTCGGCTACATGGCGCCCGAGCAGGCCCGGGGTGACGCTGTGGACGCGCGCACCGACATCTTCGCGGTGGGGATCAACCTCTACGAGATCACGGTGGGCCGCCGGCTGTTCAAGGGCGGCACCGAGATCGAGACGCTCGAGCAGGTGGAGCGCTGCGCCTTCCCAACCCCCCGGCAGGTGGACGCCCGGTTCCCCGAGGGGCTCGAGCGGGTGATCATGCGGGCGCTGGCCCGCGAGCCTGACGCCCGGTACGGCACGGCGCGCGACCTGCAGATGGGGCTCGAGGAGTTCCTGGCCGGCGCGGGCCTGCGGAGCACCGCCGGGATGCTGGCGGGCTACATGCGGCACATCTTCCGCGACCAGCTTGCGCTCGAGTCGGACGAGGCGGCGCGCCTGCGGGCGATGGTGCTGTCGCTGCCGCCCGAGGAGCCCGCCGTGCGGCGGCCCTTTGTGGAGGCCGCGACCGAGGTGACCCAGATGCCGAGCTTCGGCGGGGCGTCGGTATCGGAGCGGCCGTCCTTCGACTTCGAGGGGGACAGCACCGCGGTCATGTCGGGGGCCAGCGCCATGGCAGCCATGCTGGGCGGCGGCGGGGGGGACGACACCTCGTCCTACAACGGCCCCATGCCGGGCGTGGGCACGCCATCGCCCGCACCAGCGCCGATGGCGTCTGGGATCGGCTGGCCGGCGACGCGCCCGCCCGCGCCCATCCAGCCCACCCCGGCCCCCCCTGCGTCTCTGCCGCCGCGGCCGGTGTCGCCTGTGGTCGCCCAGCAGCCCCCTGAGGCGGCGGTGGCGGCGTGGCCCGAGGTGTCCACGTCGGTGTCACGGGTGACGGCGAAGCCGCCGGTGACGCCCGCGCCGGGCCGCGATCCCTGGCACGCCCTCAACGCGGCGCCGCTGGTGCCGGCCCCGTCGGCGACGCCTGCGCCGCGGACCTGGGCGCCGCCCCCTGCGGACGAGGCCGTCGGGGGGGAGGACATCCCCATCAAGCGGCCGCGGAGCTACGCCGGGCTGCTCATGCTGCTGCTGGTCGCCGTCGGCGGGGCGGCCTTGTATTGGGTCATGCAGCAGGACCTGGGGCAGCAGGGCGCGCAGCGCCCGACGGCTGGCTTCGATCTGCAGCCCCGGTCCCTCGATCAGGTGCTGGGGGATCGGCCGGATGCGCCAGAGGTGGCGCCGCTGAAGAAGACCTTGCTGCGGCTGGAGAGTGATCCGCCGGGCGCCCGGGTGGTGGTCAACGGCAACGTGCTGCCGCAGCTGACCCCGACGGCGGTGCAGACCTTCGAGGGCCGCTGGGCGACGGTCCGCATGATCCTGCCGGGCTACCTGCCCGCCGAGAAGCGCTTGACGGTCAAGCCGGGGGCCGACGTGCTGTCCCTGGCCCTGGAGAAGGGCGCGCCGCCCACCGGGAGCCTGTACGTCGACACCGCCCCGCAGGGGGCCGAGGTGACCGTCAACGGTCAGTCGGTGGGCGTGAGCCCGCTCAAGCTGCCGAAGGTCGCGGCGCTGACCGAGCTGACCCTGCGGATCGTCAAGGCGGGCTACTACCCGCACGTGGTCACCTACACGGTGCCCGAGGGCAAGCAGGGGGACATCGGCATCCGGCTCGTGCGGGAGGCCGGGGACCGGCGCACGGTGGTGGTGAACGTCGAGAGCATCCCGATGGGCGCCAACGTCACCCGCATCGAGCCCGGCCGCCCGGACGCCGTCGAGGGGCGCACCGGCAACTTCCCCTTGAAGATCAACGCCCTGGTGGATCAGCCGATGCACCTGCGGGCCGAGGCGGCGCGGTACGAGCCCGTGGAGACGACGCTGGACCTGAAGGCGCCGTTCTATACCGTGTACCTGCGGCTGCCCGAGCCCGAGCTGTTCGACGGCTACCTGTCGGTGATCGGCGCGAAGGGCGCGACCGTCTACGTCGACCAGCAGGAGATCGGCCAGACGCCGGTGCGGAAGTTCACCCTCAAGGAGGGGCCCCACGAGCTGGTGATCTACGACGCGCAGACCAAGCAGCGCGTCAAGCAGCAGGTGGAGGTGCGGCGCGACCAGACGCTGCAGAAGTCGGTCGTTCGAGACGGCGAGACCCTCTCCGTCAACTGACCTGAGGTTGCTGCCCTGGGCCGCCCCACGGCGCGCCTGCCCCTCAGCCCGTCCCGTTCAAGCACAGCCCCGCAGCAGAGGCGGCCGCGCCATCCACTGGCTGGCGTTGCGCCGGTGCCAACACGCGCCGTGGGCCCTGCGCGGTCGCCGCGCCGTGTCCGTTCACCCACAGACGGCGAGCGCGCTGCCATCCCAACGGGGTGCGCGCAGCCCTGCGGGGCTGGGTGCTGGTGACGGGCGTTGGGGGGAGGGGGCCGGTCGGCCGCGCGCGGCGGCGGGCCGCGGGGCGGCGAGGGCGTTGGGTGCCCTCAGCGCGCCGGAGGGGCAGGGACTGGCAGGCTGTTGAGGCGCGCGCCCATTGCCAGCGTCATCGCCGAAATCGCCGGCTCCGGCGTTGCCGCGTCCTCGACGATGCCCTGCATCGCCAACCGCGCGCCGCCCTGGATCCGACGCTCTGGCTCGCTCTGGCGCGGTCCGC
>JAUHVS010000489.1 GCA_030424955.1 bacterium
GGCGCTCAACCTGTGCCGACGGGGACTGGTCCCGACGCTGCGAGGGCGAGGTGTTGCCCGCCGCCGAGACCTGCGACGGGCGGGATCAGGACTGCGACGGCCAGGTGGATGAGTCCGAGGGCGGCGGCGCGCTGCGCCAGCCTTGCTGGCCCGACGGCGCCCCGGCGGCCGCCCGAGGGGTCGGCGCCTGCGCAGACGGCCAGCAGCGCTGCACGAACGGCAGCTTTGGCGTGTGTGAGGGGGCGACGCTGCCGTCCGGTGAGCGGTGCGACAACCTCGACAACGACTGCGATGGCGAGGTGGACGAGGAGGTCTACGAATCCTGCGGGCGGGACGAGGGCGCCTGCCGCCCGGGCCGCCGAGCGTGCCGCAACGGCCAGTTCAGTGGGCGCTGCGAGGACGACATCGAGCCGGGCGACGAGACCTGCAATGGGCTGGACGACGACTGTGATGGCCGCACGGACGAAGGCACCGACGCCGCCTGTCAGGGCCAGTGCGGGCCAGGCACCCAGCGCTGCGTGGACGGCGCGCCGGGGGCCTGTGAGGTGCCCGTGATGCCTGAGAACGAGCGCTGCAACGGCGAGGACGATGACTGCGACGGCCGCACCGACGAGGGCCTGCAGCGGGCCTGCGGCGCGGATCCGGTGGGGACCTGCCGCCAGGGCATGCAGGCCTGCCAGGGCGGGGTGTGGGGCGACTGTGTGGGCGAAGAGGGCCCCGAGCCCGAGGTGTGCGACGCCCTCGACAACGACTGCGACGGCGACACCGACGAGGGGGTCGTGCGGTCGTGCGGGGAGGGCGTCGAGTTCGTCTGCGAGCTGGGCGTTCAGCGCTGTATCGGCAACCAGATGTGGGACGGCACCTGCGTCGGCCTGGTGGTCGGCGAGGCCGAGATCTGCGCCAACGACCGGGACGACGACTGTGACGGCGCCGTCGATGAGGGCTGCGCGCCGGCGGGCTGCGATCCGGCCTGCGGCGATGGGCACCAGTGCGTCGACGGCGCCTGTGTGTGCGGCGACACGGGCGCCGCGTGTGCGCCCGGCATCGCGTGCGTCGAGGGTGGGTGCGCGGGGTGATGCGCCCCGGCGAGATCTTCGGCCGCTACCGCATGCTGGGCCTGCTGGGTCGGGGCGGCATGGCCGAGGTGTACCTGGCGCAGGCGGTGGACGGCCCCACCTTGGCGCGGGTGGCGCTCAAGCGGCTGCTGCCCCACTACACCGACAACCACAAGTTCGTGACGATGATGCGCGACGAGGCCCGCATCGCCTCGGCCATCAACCACCCCAACGTGGCGCGGGTCTACGAGTTCGGGACCCATGACGACGTCCACTACATGGTCATGGAGTACGTGGACGGCGTCGACCTGGGCCGGGTGCTGCGGCGCCTGAAGGCGCAGGGGCAGGGGATGCCGCTGGCGGCCGCCCTGTACATCGCGGCCCAGGTGGCCCACGGCCTGCACGCCGCCCATGATCTGCGCGACGAGACGGGCGAGGCGCAGGGGGTCATCCACCGCGACGTCAGCCCGCACAACGTGCTGGTGTCCCACGAGGGGGCCGTCAAGCTCATCGACTTCGGGGTGGCGAAGGCGCGCTCGAACAGCACCCAGACCCGCAGCGGGGTCATCAAGGGCAAGCTGCAGTACATGTCGCCCGAGCAGGCGCAGGCGCTGCCCCTGGACGCCCGCGCCGACGTCTTCTCGCTGGGGATGACCCTGTACCGCCTGATCACAGGGCGGCTGCCGTTCACCGGTCAGACGGACTACCAGATCTACGACCAGATCCTGCGGCGCCCCACGCCGCCCCCCCGGCACTACGTCCACGATCTGCCGCTGCGGGTCGAGGCGATCCTGCTCAAGGCGCTGCGCAAGGACCGTGGGGCGCGCTTCGCGTCGGCGGCCCACATGGCGCACGTGATCGAGCAGGCGCTGGCCGAGTGCAGCCCCGGCTACGGGGCCCTCGATCTCGCCGGCCTGCTCATGCAGACGGTGGTCACGGCGACGCCCGAGGCCATGCTGAGCGACGGGGAGGAGGACGACGACCTCGTCGGCATGGATCACACGCCCAGCGCGAGCTCCGGGACCCCGCTGCTCGACGCCTTCGAGGTCGAGCGCCTGACCCGCATGGAGGCGTACCCGGAGGCCTTCGCCCGGACGGTCCGCGCGGCAGTCGCCCCAGGCGCCCCCCCCGAGGCGCGGGCGGCCGACGGGCTGCCGATGCACGCCGTCACCGTGCGGCACGCCCCCGAGGCGCCCGCGCCGCTGAGCCCGCATGGCACCCGCGTCGACCGGGACGGGCCGTGGCGGAGCGCGGCGGCTGAGCCGGCCGAGCCCGGCCTACCGGCGACGGTGATCCACGCGGTCGCGCCGCCCGCGCGGGCCCCGGAGCGCCGGCGCCTGAGCGACAGCGCCGAGAGCTCGGGGGGGTGGCGGGTCGCCTCGGCGACCGACCTGGTCCCGCAGCCGCGGCTCAGGTGGCAGCGCATCGCGCTGGTCGCGGTGGCCGCGCTCGTGGGTACGGTGGTGGCGCTGCTGTGGGCTCGATCCGCCCGGACCCCAGCCCCTGCGCCTTCGGTGTTCTCGGCCTCGGGTCGGGCGGCGGCGGGCGGCGCCGGGTCGCCGGGGCGCGCCAGCACACCGCTGCCCCCCGCGGCCGTGGAGGCCCTCGACGCCGGCCAAGCGGGTGCGGGGTCGGGGGGGACGACCGTGATCGGTGCCGCTGCGCTCGATGCGGTGGCGCAGCCGGTGGACGCGCTGGACGCTGCGCTGGCCGACGCCGGCCGACCCGACGCGGGGGCCCCGGACGCCGAGGACGCCGCGGTCGACGCGGCCTGGCCCGCCCCCAAGGTGGCGCCGTCGCCGCCCCGCCGGATCGTCGCCCCACGGCGGCGGCCGGCGAAGGCCGCGGCGCCCGGCTACTTGACCGTCAACGCGCTGCCGTGGGCCCACGTCGAGGTAGACGGTCGGCGGCTGGCGAAGCACACGCCCCTGCAGCGCGTGCCGCTGCCTGCAGGGGCCCACACGGTCACGCTCGTGTCCCCCAGCGGCGTCAAGTTCTCGAAGCCGATCAAGGTGGTGTCTGGCGATGAGGTGCGGGTGGTGCACCGCTTCGACCGGTAGGCCGCGGGGGCCCCGGCTCAGCTGTCCCGGCTGGGCTCCAGCCCATACTTCTTCATGAGCTTTCGGAAGTACTTGCGGTCGATCTCGGCCTCTCGGGCGGCGTGGCTGATGTTGAAGTCGTTCTGCTCCAACAGCTGACGGATGTAGTCCCGCTCGAAGGCCGCGACCCACTTCTCTTTGGCGTCCTTGAAGGTGCCAATGTCGCTGACCTCCTGGTCGGGGTCGCTGAGCATGGTGGGCTTCAAGGCGGTCAGCCGCTGCATGTGGCCGCTGCCCGTCAGGTGCTGGGGCAGGTCCTCGAGCTGGATCACGTCGCCCTCGGCGAAGCTGCAGGCCCGCTCCACCACGTTGAGCAGCTCGCGCACGTTGCCGGGCCAGTCGTAGCCCATCAGGGCCTCAAGGGTCTCGCGGGCGAGGGTGTTGAACCGCAGCCGCCCCTCGGCGTCGCGGTTGAACCGGCCCACCCGCAGGAACTGGCGCACGAGCAGCGGGATGTCTTCGCAGCGCTCCCGCAGCGGCGGCAGGAAGAGCCGGACCACGCTGAGGCGGTAGTAGAGGTCTTCCCGGAAGCGCCCCGCGCGGACCTCTTCTTCGAGCCGGCGGTTGGTCGCGGCGATGACGCGCACGTTGACCTTCATCGGGCGGGTGCCGCCCACGCGGCGGACCTCGCGGGTCTCCAGCACCCGCAGCAGCTTGGGCTGCAGGTCCAAGGTGAGCTCGCCCAGCTCGTCGAGGAAGATCGTGCCGCCGTTGGCCATCTCGAAGAGGCCCGGCCGGGCCATGATCGCGCCGGTGAAGGAGCCCTTCTCGTGGCCGAACAGCTCGGACTCGATGAGGTTGTCGGGCACGGCGGAGCAGTCGAAGACCACGAAGGGCTTGTCGCTGCGGTGGGAGGTCTGGTGCAGGGTGCGCGCCACGACCTCTTTGCCCGTGCCCGTCTCGCCCTCGATCACCACCGTCGTGTCCGTCGGGGCGATCTTCTCGAGGATGCCGAAGAGCTGCCGCATCTTGACGTTGGCGCCGATGATCTCGCCGAAGCGGTCGTCGGTGGACGGCTGGATGCGCACCTTCTCGTCGATGCTCTGGAACTCGAGGCGGGCCTTGCCGAGGGTGATCTGGCAGCCGGGCTTGAGGTAGGCCTCCTTCACCCGGACCTTGTTGACGAAGGTGCCGTTCGTGCTGCCCAGGTCCTGGACGACGTACGCGCTCTCTTCTTGGTAGATGCGGCAGTGGTAGCGGCTGACGGTCTCGTCGGGCAGCACCAGATCGTTGTCGTCCATCGCGCCGATGGTGACGACGGCCTGATCGTAGATGTGCTCCACCCACCGGCCGTCTTGATCGACGGCCACCCGGCACTTGCGCAGGTGCAGCGTGGGGGCGTCGTCGCCCACGTAGGCGATCTGCGTCGGTGGGACGTAGTCAGGGAACTTCTTGCCCATGCCGCGTAGTGTGGGACCACGGTCCGGCGCCCGTCAACCGCCGCAGCGCACGGCGGAGCGGCGACACAACGCAGCAAGATGCGGCGGCCGGCGCTTCAGGGTAAAGTGCGCCCCGTGATGCACGAACAGTTTGGCCGCTACATCCTGGAAGACCGGATCGCCATTGGCGGGATGGCCGAGATCTTCCGCGCCAAGGCCCCCGGCTTGGGGGGCTTCGAGAAGGTGCTGGCCATCAAGCGCCTGCACCCGCGCTACAGCCAGGACGCCGACTTCATCGAGATGCTCATCGATGAGGCGCGCATCACGGTGGAGCTGTCCCACGCGAACATCGGGCAGATCTTCGACCTCGGCAAGGTCGAGGACCACTACTACATCGCGATGGAGTTCATCGACGGGCGTGACCTGTACCGGGTCATGAAGAAGCTCAAGGAGCGCAACCAGGGCTTCCCGCTCGATACCGCGGCGTACGTGACCATGGAGTGCTGCGCGGGCCTCGACTACGCCCACCGCAAGCGCGACGCCCGCAACCGCCCGCTGCACATCATCCACCGCGACGTCTCGCCCCAGAACGT
>JAUHVS010000490.1 GCA_030424955.1 bacterium
GTGCTGGTGGTGGACCACGGCGCGGCCACGCTCTTCCTGCCCACCCCCGGCGCCGACGACGCGCTGTGGCACGGGCCCACCCCGACCTTCACCGGCTACACCCAGGCCCTGCGCCTGGGCGTGGCGCCCATCGAGGCGCTGCGCGAGGCGCTGCGCGGCCGGGCCCTGGGCGCGCTGGCCCCGCCCGACGCCCGTGGCCAGCAAGCCCTGGACGCGCTGGGGCCGCGCACCGGCGACGCGGTGGTGGCCGACGCCATCATCGCGCTGCGCTTGATCCACGACGCCGCCGCCATCGACGGCCTGCGCCGCGCGGGCGCCGCCACCGCGGAGGCCCACCGGATCGGCATGGCCGCCACCCGCGCCGGCCAGCCCGCGTGGACCGTGGTGGGCGCCATGACCGGGGCGCTCGGCGTGCAGGGCATGGGCACCAGCTACCCGCCCATCGTCAGCCCGCGGGGCGAGGTGCTGCACAACCACGCCCACCACGACGTGCTCAAGGCAGGGGATCTGCTGCTCGCCGACGTCGGCGCCGAGACCCGCGACGGCTGGGCGGGCGACGTCACCCGCACCTGGCCCGTGAGCGGCCGCTTCAGCGCCAGCCAGCAGGCCCTGTACGAGGTGGTGCTCGCGGCCCAGCACGCCGCCATCGACCAGGCGCGCCCCGGCGTGCGCTACCGGGACCTGCACCTGACCGCCGCGCGGGTGATCACCGAGGGGCTGGTGGAGCTGGGCATCCTGCGCGGGGACGTGGCGGGGCTCGTCGATGACGACGTGTACGCCCTGTTCTTCCCGCACGGCATCGGCCACATCATCGGGCTCGACGTGCACGACATGGAGGATCTGGGCGATCGCGCCGGCTACGCGCCGGGCCGCGCCCGGGCGACCCGCTTCGGCCTGGGCTACCTGCGCCTCGACCGCGACCTGGAGGCGGGGATGGCCGTCACCATCGAGCCCGGGTTCTACCAGGTGCCGGCGCTGCTCGAGGATCCCGCGCGCACCGCGCCGGCGGGGGACCGGCTGGTGCGCAGCCGGCTGGCTGATTTTGACGATGTGCGCGGCATCCGCATCGAGGACGACATCTTGATCACCGCAGGCGGGGCGGAGGTGCTCACCGAGGGCGCCCCGAAGACCGTCGACGCGGTGCAGGCCGCCGTGGGTCATGGGGGACCGCGGGGCTGATCCGAGATTCAGGGCCGCCGATGTGACTTCGGTGCGCCGCTATGGTCAATGGGGCGCGACGGCCAAGGCCGACGCGTTGGAGGACATACGATGAAGCTGAACAAGTCGATCGCTGCGGCCACCGTGGCTGCGCTGCTGGGCGCGGGCCCGGCTCTGGCCGACGACACCGAGGACACCAGCCGCTGGCCGGCGT
The DNA here is from genome assembly GCA_030424955.1 of bacterium. Taxonomy (GTDB): domain Bacteria; phylum Myxococcota_A; class Bradymonadia; order UBA7976; family UBA1532; genus JACKDL01. Next base: position 1,373 of record JAUHVS010000490.1, read on the forward strand.
GGCACGTGGGCCTGTCGGCCGGCGGTCACCTGGTCATCACCGACTGGGGCGCCGCCACGGCGGACGAGGACACCGGCCTGTACGTCTCGCCGGACCACTCGCCCCTGCTGCGCCTGCGCTTCGGTGGTCAGTTCACCGACCTGCTCGCCATCGAGGGGTCTGTGGGCTACATCCCGCTCTCGGCGGCCGGTGAGGATCACACCGCCCTGGAGTACGACGTCGGCGCGCTGCTGTTTTTCAGCAACGGCACCTGGCGGCCGTTCTTCGGCATCGGCGCGGGCGTGTACCACTTCCCCAACGGCGAGAAGCGCGAGGAGGTCGCGGGCGGCCCGGCCAACATCGTCGACAGCTCGGACGTGGACCCCATGTTCTGGTACGGCCTGGGCCTGCGCGCCATGGCCACCGACTGGTTCGCCGTGCGCGGTGACGTGCGCCACATCTACACCGACGGCCTCGAGCCCGATGGCCCCTCCATCGCGAGCAACTTCGAGGTCTCGCTGGGTGTGGACTTCCTGTTCGGTGGCGTCGAGCCGCCCCCGCCGTCCGACGGCGACGGCGACGGCGTGGCCGACAAGGCCGACAAGTGCCCCGACGCGGCGGGCCCGGCCGAGAACAACGGCTGCCCCCTCGACACCGACGGCGACGGCGTGAACGACGCCGACGACGCCTGCCCCGACGTGGCCGGCACCCAGAGCATGAAGGGCTGCCCCGACAAGGACGGCGACGGCGTGGCCGATCAGGCCGACCAGTGCCCCGACGTGGCCGGCACCGCTGAGCTGAACGGCTGCCTCGACAGCGACGGCGACGGCCTGCTCGACGGCGACGACCGCTGCCCGAAGCAGAAGGGCGACAAGAAGTTCAAGGGCTGCCCCGACACCGATGACGACGGCATCCCCGACTTCGAGGATCCCTGCCCCGAGATCAAGGGCCCGAAGACCCGCAAGGGCTGCCCGGAGCCGCCCAAGGAGATCCAGGAGAAGTTCTCGGGCAGCATCGAGGGCATCTACTTCGAGAGCGGCAGCGCCGATCTCAAGGCGGAGTCCCAGCCCGTGCTCGACGAGGCCGCCGGCATCATGAAGAAGTACGGCGACCTCAAGCTCGAGATCGACGGCCACACCGATGACGTGGGCAAGGACGACACCAACCTGAAGCTCAGCCAGGACCGCGCGGACTCGGTCAAGAAGGCGCTCACCGACAAGGGCGTGGCGGCCGACCGCATGAAGGCCACCGGCTACGGCGAGACCAAGCCCGTGGCCAAGGGCCGCAGCTCGAAGGCGCGGGCGAAGAACCGCCGCATCGAGTTCAAGATCGTGCAGCCCGAGGGCTGAGCCCACCCGCTGGGGGCGCCCGCCCCCACGCCTCCCCCCGCAGGGGCGCGCCGTGGCCGATCACCGAGCCCCGCGCCCCTGGCCACCCACCCACACGCCGTATCCACTGCAGCCAGGCGCCCGCGCCACTGGCCGGGGCGGGCCTGCGCCACTGGCCGGGGCGGGCCTGCGCCGCCGCCCCGCCTGGGGGCCTCGCTGTCCGTCTGTGGGTTGGGGGGCCGGTCCGCCGGATGGCGGCGACGGCCGGGACGGCTCAGGGTCGGCGGGCCCGCAGGGCGACGCCCAGGTTGTCGTCGTCGCCCACGTCGCCGTCGAGGTCGAGGCGGCGGAAGGCGCCGTCGCCGCGGGTGGTGACGCAGCGCTGCCCGTTGGCCTCGCCGCCATCGCTGGCGGGGCAGGGGCCCCACGCGGCGCTGTCGTCCAGCGGCCCCAGGGTCTGGTCGGCCCAGCCCAGCGACACGGTGGCGGACTCGGTGAGGTGGGCGGCGCGCTCGGGATCGGCGGCGTCCTGGCACAGCCAGGCGACGCCGAGGCTGTCACCGGCGCCGATGTCCTCGCTGAAGGCCATGGCCAAGAACCGGCCGTCGAAGGCGGTGCTGGTGCAGCGCAGCCGGCCGCTCGAGCTCGACAGCGAGCTGGGGCAGGCGCTCCACGCCGCGTCGCCGTCCTGGGCGCGGTTGGTGGCGTCCCAGCCCAGGAACACCGCGCAGTGGCCCTGGATGTAGGCCGCCATGGCCGGATCGCCCTCGGCATCGGCGCAGCGCAGCGCCAGGGCGAGGCCGTCGTCGGCGTCGACGTCGGCGGGCAGGTTCAGCCGGGCGAAGTGGCCGTTGCCGCGGGTTCCGCTGCAACGCTGGTCGGGGCTCTCGCGGTCGCGATCCTGGGCGGGGCAGGCGCCCCAGGTGGGCTCGGGGGCGAAGCCGATGGCGCCGCCCTGGCCCCAGCCCAGGTAGAGCTGACAGCGGGACTCGATGAAGGGGCCGCAGGCGCCGGCCTCGTCCACGCGGCCGTCGCCGTCGTCGTCCAGGCCATCGCAGGCCTCGCCCGGGGGCAAGGCCTGATCGGGCAGCGGCCCTTGGTCGACGGGGGGGGTGGCGTCGGCGACCGGCCCGCCGTCGAGGCGTGGCTGGGCGTCCAGGCGCGGGCTCGCGTCGCGGCGCACGCCCAGGTCGGGCGGGGCGCCGTCAAAGCGCAGGGCGTCGAAGCCGATCGACAGATCGGCCGCGACGCTCGCGTCCAACGCAAACTCTTCAGAGGCACAGCCCGCGGCGAGGAGCGCCACGGGCCAGAGGCGGGCTGGGAAGCGGGGGCGACGGGCCAAGGCCCGAGCCGTCCTTACTTCATGTTCCAGCGCTTGCGGAAGCGCTCGACCCGGCCCTCGGTGTCCACCAGGCGCTGCTTGCCCGTGAAGAAGGGGTGCGTGTAGCTGCTCACCTCGATGTGGACCACATAGTGCTCCACGCCGTCGATCTCCCGCGTCTCCTTGGAGGTCAAGGTCGACTGCGTCTGGATCTCGTGCTCCCCATCAATGAAGACGACGGGGTGGTAGGTGGGGTGGATGCCCTCTTTCATCTTGAATCTCCTGGATTGCGCGCTGGCCTCCGCAGATAAGAGGCCTCCGACCGGCAAGCGCGGGTTGATACCGGATCTGTCGCGGGGATGCAAACTGCTTCACCCGATTCGCCCACGCTGTGGCGGGGGGCCGGCATTGACCACGCCCCTGGGCTGTTCCACAGTGCGGCCCAACTACGCCATGGAGGTCTCGTGAGACTGCTGATGTTGCTGCTGGCGGCCCTGAGCGTCGCCGCCGCCCCGGCGCCCGAGGTGCCCGTCGAGACCTACGCGCTCGACAACGGCCTGACGGTGATCCTGAGCCGCGACACCCGGCTGCCCGTGGTGGCGGTCGAGGTGCGCTACCTCGTCGGCTCGGGCCACGAGCCCAAGGGCCGCAGCGGGTTCGCCCACCTCTTCGAGCACCTCATGTTCCAGGGCTCGAAGCACTTCGATGACGAGTACTTCAAGCCCTTCGAGCCCATCGGCGGGGCGGTGAACGGCACCACCAACACCGATCGCACGAACTACTACGAGCGGGTGCCCGCCGAGTACCTCGAGATGGCGCTGTGGATGGAGTCGGACCGCATGAGCGGCCTGCTCGACGCGCTGACCCAGGCCAAGCTCGACAACCAGCGGGACGTGGTGAAGAACGAGCGCCGCCAGCGCTACGAGAACACCCCCTACGGCCTGTTCTGGAAGTACCTGCAGAACCACCTGCACCCCGAGGGGCACCCCTACCACCACACCACCATCGGCAGCCACGCCGACCTCACGGCGGCCACGCTGGACGACGTGAAGGGCTTCTTCCGGCAGTACTACGCGCCGGCGAACGCGGTGATCACGGTGGTGGGC
>JAUHVS010000491.1 GCA_030424955.1 bacterium
GGCCCGCGCCATGTCGACCACCCGCGCGAGATCCGCGTCGGTGATGGTGTCGCCGTCGACGCGCACCATGCCGTAGCTGTTGAAGCTCTCGAGGTGGCGGCCCGACACCGAGACGAAGACCTCGTTGATCTCGCAGCCGGCCATGAGCTCGGCCTCTTCGACCGCCGCCCGGATGGAGCGCACGGCGTCCTCGGGGTTGCACACCGCGCCGTTCCGCAGGCCCTTCGCGGGGTGCGTCCCGGTGCCGATGACGTCCACCTGGCCGTCCTCGTGGCGCACGGCCACGACGCACTTGATGCGGCTCGTCCCCAGATCGAGGCCTGCGACAATCGTATCCTTCGCCATCAGTTCCGCGCCCCCTCCGGCCGGCCCACCCGCAGGGACGCCGAGATGGCGCTGCGGGTCGGGATCTCCTTCACGATGGCGCGCTCCAGGTCCTCAGACAGGAGGACATAGGCCGCGTCCATGTTGCGTGCCTGGAGCTGCTCAAAGATGCGCTCCAGCTGTGTCAACTTTTTGTTCCAGTTTTCGTGTCCTAGAACGACCCGAGTTCGGCTCAATTGCAACTCAATTCGACCACCATCACCCAGGTGCACGTTGCTCAAAGGGTGCCGATCCGAAAGTGAGTGCCGCGCGTACAGTCGCGCCACCGCCAGAGCCTCCCGCACCTGCGCCTGAGCCGCCGCCGGCTCGGCCTCGTAGAAGGACCGGTCCATCCCGGTCACCAGGGTGTAGGCCGCCACCTGCGCCGGCTGCGCGGCCACGAAGGCGGCCCCCGCCCCGTCCACCAGGTACAGCTCGTCGAGCACCAGCACGCCCGCGGGCGCGCGCTCCTGGATCTCCACCGACACCCGGTTGGGCAGCCGCTTGGTGACCTCGGCGCGGGCGATCCACGGGTGGGCCTGCAGCTGCGCCCGGGCGGCCGCGGTGTCGAACTGGAAGGTGTTCACCGCGGTGTCCAAGCCCGCCAGGGCCAACACCTCGGCGCGGGTCAGCTGGGTCGTGGGGCTCACCTCGATGGTGCGCACCTTGAAGTAGGCGGAGCTGCCCGCCGCCTGCCAGACGGCGACGCCCACGCCGCCCACGGCCGACAGGATCACGGCCGCCAGCAGCGCCGGCCGCACGAAGCGCCACGCCTCGCGGGCCGTGGCCGCCAAGAGCGCCCGGCCCGACGCCAGGCGCGCCTCGGGGAAGCGGTTACGCGCCATGGGGCACCTCCCGGCCGCACCGGGCCGACTCCAGAATGCGGACGACCAGCGCGTCGAAGGCGAGGCCCGCCGCCGCCGCGATCTTGGGCATCAGGCTGGACGGGGTCAGCCCCGGCAGCGTGTTGACCTCGAGGAAGACGGGGCCGTCGGCGCCGAGCAGGAAGTCCACCCGCACCGCGCCGCGGCAGCCGAACAGCGCCACCGCCCGCTCCGCCAGGGCCAGCACCCGCTCGGTCTGCGCCCGCGTGATCCGCGCGGGCACGAAGTACTCCGTACCGGCGTCGCCGTACTTGGCCTCGTAGTCGTAGAAGGCGCGCTTCGGCACGATCTCGGCGACGCCCAGGGCGCGCCCAGCGACCACGCCCACCGACAGCTCCGGGCCCTTGACGTAGGCCTCCACCACCACGGCCTCACCGGTCGCGGCGGCCGCGAGGGCGGCGGGCAGCGCGTCGGCGTGCTCGACCAGGGTGACCCCGACGCTCGAGCCCTCGGCGGCGGGCTTCACGATGACGGGCAGGCCGAAGGGCAGGTCACCCACCGTGCGCGTGCGCGCCTCGGCGCTGGGCCACGAGATCCCCGCCGGGATGGGCAGCCCGCCCGCCTCCGCGATGGCGCGGCTGAGCACCTTGTCGAAGGTCACCACCGAGGTGCGGCAGTCTTCGCCGGTGTAGGGCAGGCCCATCCAGTCGAGCAGGCCCTGCAGGCGGCCGTCCTCGGCGAGGGTGCCGTGGAGCGCGTTGTACACCACGCCCGCGCCGCTCTCGATGAGCTGGGCGGGCAGGTCGCGGTCGGGGTCGATGGGCGCGACGGTGTAGCCCGCCCGCGTCAGCGCGGCGGCGACGGCGGCGCCGGTGACCTGGCTCACCGCGCGCTCGCTGGAGGGGCCACCCGCCAGGACGGCGACCGGGGTGTGTGCGAAGCGCGCCATCAGTGATGTCCCCCACTCAGGGCCTTGAGGTCGGCCACGATGTCATCGGCTGCGTTGGGCCGCGCGACCGCCTGGGCCGCGCTGGCCATCTGGGCGAGCCGCCCCGGATCCGTCAGCAGGGCGCGCAGCTGCGCGTCCAGGCGGGCGGCATCCAGCTGCGCCTCACGCTCCATGATCGCCGCCCCGGCCTCGACCAGGGACGCGGCGTTCGCGGCCTGGTGATCGTCTGCGGCGTACGGGAAGGGCACGAAGAGCGCCGGCCGCCCGACGCAGGCCAGCTCAGCCACGGTCGTAGCCCCGGCCCGCGCCACGACGAGGTCCGCCCAGGCGAAGGCGCCCGCCACGTCGTCGATGAAGGGGGTGACCTGCGCCTCGGGCCAGCCCGCCGCGGCGTAGGCGGCGTGCACGGGGGCGTCCTTGCCCCGGCCGGTCTGGTGGCGCACCTCGAGGGCCGGGAAGTCGGCCCGGAGCGCCGCCAGCGCGGGGGGCAGCTTCTCGTTGAGCGCCTTCGCCCCCTGGCTGCCGCCGATGATCAGCACCCGCTGCGTGCCCGGCGTGCGCGGGGCCGCCGCGGCGTCGCGGAAGGCCTGCCGCACGGGGTTGCCGAGCTGCTTGATCTTCCGCCCGGGCAGGCCCTGGGCGGCCTCGGGGAAGGCCGTGTAGACCCGGCGGACCACCCGCCCGAGCAGGCGGTTGGTCAGGCCCGGGCGCGCGTTCTGCTCGGCGATGGCGCAGGGCCGCCGGCCCAGCGCGGCCGCCAACACCACCGGCCCCGAGACGTAGCCCCCGACGCCCAGCACCACCGCCGGGCGCACCCGTGCGAGCAGCCGGTGGCCCGCCCAGATCGCCCCCGGCATGCTCAGCAGCGTCCGCAGCCGCTCGGCCCAGCCCGCGTTCTTCAGGCGGCGCGCCTGCACGGCCTCGAAGGGCAGGCCCGCCGCTGGGGCCGCCTTGGCCTCCATGCCGTGGGCGCTGCCGATGTACACGACGCGCCCGCCCTCGACGCCGGCCAGCCAGGCCTGGGCGATGGCGATGCCCGGGTACACGTGGCCGCCTGTCCCGCCGCCGACCACGGCGAGGGTGGGCCCCTGGGTGGGGGTGTCGCTCACGCGGCCCCCTTGGCCACCGCGCGGCGGCGGTTGGTGGTGCGCGGCGCCTTGGCGCGGCGGGGCGACTCCGCCACAAAGCGGTGCATCCAGGCGGGCGGCGGCTCACGGCGCGAGATGTTGAGCAGCACGCCCACCGACGCGCCCAGGATGAGGATCGAGCTGCCGCCGTAGCTGACGAAGGGCAGGGTCAGGCCCTTGGTGGGCATGAGCGCCGTCGCCACGGCCATGTTGGTCAGCGCCTGGAAGCCGATCTCGGCGGTGATGCCAAACGCGAGCAGCGCGCCGAAGGCGCTGGTGGCCTGCCGCGCGATGCGGAAGCCGCGCCAGACCAACAGGCCGAACAGCGCCATGATGGTCACGCCGCCGAGCAGGCCGAGCTCCTCGCCCACGATGCTGAAGATGAAGTCGGTGTGGGCCTCGGGCAGGTACATCAGCTTCTGCTTGCTGTTGCCCAGACCAAGGCCGAGCCAGTCGCCGCTGCCGAAGCTGATGAGCGCCTGGTTGATGTGGAACGACACGCCCAGCGGATCGTCCTCGGGCGACAGGAAGGCGGTCAGCCGCTTCATGCGGTAGGGCTCAGCGAGGATCGCGAGCGGCACCAGCGAGGCGCCGCCGAAGATGAACGCGCCCGTGTGCAGCCAGCGGGCGCCGGCGGCCCACACCAGCAGCAGCATCAGCCCACCGCAGATCATCGTGCTGCCGAAGTCGGGCTGCAGCATCAGCAGCGCGCCCAGGGCAGCCATGACGGCCAGCGGCGCGCCCCAGGCCCGGCGGAAGCTGTGCAGCTCCGCCTGACGGCGGGAGAGCAGGTCCGACAGGAAGATGATCCAGGCGAGCTTCACCAGCTCGCTCGGCTGGAAGCGCAGCGGCCCGATGCCGATCCAGCGCGACGCGCCCTTGGCCGTCGCCGACAGCCCGGGGATGAGCACGATCACCAGCAACAAGAACGCCAGCCCGAGCAGCGGCTTCGCCAACCGACGGAGGAGATCATGGTGCAGGTTCATCGCTGCGACCATCGAAACCACCGCCAACCCGACGAAAGCAAGCTGGCGCTTGAGGTAGTAGCCCCCGTCGCCCAGACGGGCGGCCGCCGAGGCGATGCTGGCCGAGTAGACCATCACGATCCCCAGGCCCATCAGCAGCAGCGTGAGCACCAGCAGCACCCGGTCGTACCGGTGCTCGACGAAGACGGTGTGCCCCTCCTGGGGGGCCTTGGCGCGGGTGAACCAGCCCATCGGATTCACCTCAACTTCACGCTGGCGAGGCCGACGAGGGCCGTGATGATGCAGAAGATCCACGCGCGCACCACGATGCGCGGCTCGGGCCAGCCGAGCTTCTCGAAGTGGTGGTGGATGGGGGCCATGCGGAAGACGCGCTTGCCCGTCAGCTTGAACGAGGTGGTCTGCGTGATGACCGACAGCGCCTCGATGACGAAGAGCAGGCCGATCACCACCGACAGCAGCTCGTTCTTGGTCAGCACCGCCAGGGTGCCCAGCGCGCCGCCCAGGGCGAGGCTGCCGACGTCACCCATGAAGACCATGGCCGGGTAGGTGTTGAACCACAGGAAGCCGACCCCGGCGCCGATGATGGCGGCCGAGAACACGGCGAGCTCGGCGACGCCCGGCACGTAGGGCAGGTTGAGGTACTGGGCGATGTTGAACTCGAAGAGGCCGCCGCCCTCCTGGGGCAGGTAGAGCACGGAGCCCGTGGCGTAGGCGAGCACCAGGTAGGTGCCCGCGCTCACCATCACGGGGCCGATGGCCAGGCCGTCCAGGCCGTCGGTGAGGTTCACCGCGTTGCTGGTGCCCGTGATGACCACCATGGCGAAG
>JAUHVS010000492.1 GCA_030424955.1 bacterium
GCGCCGCCCGCCTTGAGGCCCTGTGCACGCACATGTCGATCTCCGTCATCGGTGGCGCCAGCCGACGCCCACCGGCGCGGGCCGCCCGGTGGCAGCGAGGCGCCGGGCGCCGCCGGGGGGCGTGGGTGCGCGCGCGGTCGAAGGGCGGGCGCCGGGGCGCCCGGTGGGGATCAGTCGTGGCCGTGGCCTGCGTGGTCACCGCCGTGGTCGCCGGCGAGCGCAGCGCCCTGCTGCACCAACGCCATGTGGCACAGCGGGCAGGTGCCGTCCCCCTTCTCCGAGCGGGCGAAGTGGACCGTGCCCATGTCGCAGAACCAGGCCCCGGCAGGGATGCGCGCCTTGGCCACAGGGGGGTCGAGCTTGCCGCCCTCGGCGGTCAAGGCGATCAGGCCCTCGCCCGCCTGGGCCAAGGTCGCCACGGCGGCGGCGGGGGCCTTCGCGGCGGGCGCTACGGGTGCGGCCGTGGCGGGCGCCTTGGAGGTGGCCGCCTTGGCAGCAGGCGCGCTGGCGGTGGCCTTCGCGGACGCCGAGGCGCCCGGATCCGGGCTGGACGGGCTGCAGCCCGCGAGCAAGACCAGGCCAAGGCAGAGACGGCTGAGGGGACGCATCATCGATGGGCTCCAGGGCAGGTACGCCCACGCTCGCCCCAGGCCCAGGCCGCCGTCAAGCCCCTGCCACGCTGGCCGCGCCTGGGTCCGATCAGGCGGGGACGCAGACCTGCGCGCCGGTCAGGCCGAAGCGGCGCTCGCGGCGGGCGTACTCGAGCATGGCCTCGTCCAGATCGGTGGTCTGGAAGTCGGGCCACAGGGTGTCGACGAACACCAGCTCGGCGTAGCAGGCCTCGATGGGCAGGAAGCCCGACAGCCGCTTCTCGCCCGAGGTGCGGATCAACAGGTCCACGTCGGGCAGATCGCCGGTGGACAGGTGCTCCAGCAGCAGCGGCTCGTGCACGTCGGCGGGCAGCAGCTCGCCGCGGCGGGCCATGTCGGTGAGGCGCCGGATGGCCTCGACCATGTCGCGGCGGCCGTCGTAGCTCACCGCCAGCACCAGCCGCATGCCGGCGCAGTGCGCCGTGCGCTGCTCCACCCGGGTCAGCAGGTCCCGCACGCTACGCGGCAGGAAGGCGCGCTCACCGATGGCCACCAGCCGGATGTCGTTGTCGATGAGCTCTTGCTCTTCCTCGACCAGGAACTCCTCGAGCAAGTGCATGAGCGCCGCCACCTCGTCGGTGGGCCGGCCCCAGTTCAAGCTGGAGAAGGCGAACAGGGTCAGCACCTCGAGGCCGCGCTTGCGGGCGTGGCGCACCACCTGGCGTACGGCCTCGGCCCCCTGGGTGTGGCCGAGGGTGCGGTCGGTCCCGCGGCCCTCGGCCCAGCGGCCGTTTCCGTCCATGATGATGGCGACGTGTCGTGGCAGCATGGCGACTCCTTGGTTCGGTGCTTTGACGCTGACCGGTGTACCAAGGCCGCGTGAAACCATGATGAAGGGCCCATGAAATTTGGCGGGCGGGCCCGGCTGCCCTCCGTGAAGGCCGGCGCAGGCTCCCCCGGGGACGGCGGCCCAGCGGGCAGGCGCAGGTGTTGCCCCGCCCACCGACCGCGTATGCTGCCCGCGACGAAAACAGCGAGGTCCCCATGGTCGACAAGAAGCGCATCGGCATCCTCACCGGCGGCGGCGACTGCCCGGGACTCAACGCGGTGATCCGGGCGGCGGTCAAGACCGCCCGGGGCTACGGCTGGGAGGTCATCGGCATCCGCAACGGCTTCGACGGCCTGCGGCGGGTCGACACGATGCGGCTGTCGCGCAGCAAGATCAAAGGCATCCTGCCCATCGGCGGCACCATCCTGGGCAGCACCAACCAGATGGATCCCTTCGCGGTCCGCCTGGGCGGCGACGTGGAAGACCAGAGCGATCTGGTGGTCGAGAACTTCCACAGCGAGGGCCTCGACGCGCTGATCACCGTGGGCGGCGACGGCACCCAGACCATCGCGTGGAAGTTCGCCCAGAAGGGCATCCCGGTCATCGGCGTGCCCAAGACCATCGACAACGACGTGTCGGCCACCGAGGTCACCTTCGGCTTCGACACCGCCGTCGAGACCGCCACCGACGCCATCGACAAGCTGCACCCCACCGCCGAGAGCCACCAGCGGGTGATGGTGGTCGAGGTCATGGGCCGGACCGTGGGCTGGATCGCCCTGCACGCCGGCATCGCCGGCGGGGCCGACGCGATCCTCATCCCCGAGATCCCCTTCGACATCGACAAGGTGTGCGAGGCCGTCGAGCGCCGCTACGAGATCGAGCGCAACTTCGCCATCGTCGTGGTGGCCGAGGGCGCCAAGCCCGCCAACGACAAGCTCGACGAGATCCACGGCGAGAAGACGGCCATGCAGACCCCGCTGACCGCGCGGATCACCAAGTACATCGCCGAGAAGACCGGCCACAGCGTGCGGGGCATGGTGCTGGGCCACCTGCAGCGCGGCGGCTCCCCGACCACCTACGATCGGGTGCTCGGCTCGCGCTACGGGGCCGCCGCGGTGCGGCTGATCCGCGACGGCGAGTTCAACCGCATGGTGGCGCTGCGTGGCGGCCAGATCGTGTCCGTCGATCTGCACGACGCCATCGAGCAGCTCAAGACCGTCGATCCCGCCTGCGACACGGTGCAGACCGCCCGCGACCTGGGCATCAGCTTCGGCGACTGACGGGCCACCGCGAATCCCAGCGGGGGGGCTCGCTCATCGAACCCCGGACCCCACCCCGCCGGAGCCCCCCATGCGACCCGCCCTCTCCCGCCTGCCGCTCATCGCCCTCGCCCTCGCCGGCCTGACCGGGGCTGCCCTGAGCGGGACCGCCCTGGCCGCGCCGCTGCCCGCCCAGCTGGGCACGCCCTCAAGCCTGACCTTCAAGGCCGAGACCTCGCTGTTCGACGTCGACGGCCACTTCAAGCGCTTCGCGGTGACCGGCACCGTCGATCCCGACGCCTTCGAGGCCTCGCGGGTCACCGTCGAGATCGAGGCGGCGAGCATCGACACCGACAACGACCGCCGCGACACCCACCTGCGGGCCGCCGACTTCTTCTGGGCGAAGAAGTACCCGCACCTGCGCTTCGTCACGCAGACCATCGAGGTCGTCTCGGCCGGGCGCTATGTGGTGGTGGGGCAGCTGACGATCAAAGACACGACCCGGACCGTTCGGGTGCCGGTGACCACCGGCCGCCGCAGCGGCCCCAAGGGCCCGCAGCTCCAGGTGCGCGGCGGCCTGACCATCGACCGGTTCGACCACGGCATCCGCTACCAGTCGGGCACCTTCGAGCCCGACCTCAAGCGCCCCATCCGCCTGAGCCTCGATCTGCGCTTCGACCTGCCGTAGCGGGCCCCGTCGTCGCCGCTGACCGGCCGGGGGCATCAGCCACCGGCTACTTGCCCGCGCGGGCCCGGCGCTTCTTCTTCTCGGCGGCCTTCTTGCCCTTGGCCTTGCGGTCCTCCAGGGCGTCCGGCGGGCGGGGCACCAGCCCCTCGCAGCGCGCCGGGGCCAGCTCGGCGGCGTCTGCCCCCGACTCGACCCACGCGTCCAGGTGCGCCTGCAGCGTCGCCGCCACGTCCGGGCGGGTGGCGAGCAGATCCCGCGACTCGTGCGGATCGGCCACCACATCGAAGAGCAGCCGCACGTCGTGGTGTGCGTCCTCGATGAGCTTGTAGCGGCCCAGCACCACCGCCCGGAGGCGGTGGCCGAAGTCGTAGAACTCGCTGATGGTGGGGGCCTCGGGGGGCGGCGCGCCGAAGAAGTAGCCCGCCAGGCTGCGGCCGTCCGTGTCGTTGAGGGCCGTGCTGCCCGTCAGCGAGAGCAGCGTGGGGGCCAGATCCGCCAGCGACACCGGGGCGTCCACCCGGCTGGGCGCCACCCCAGGCACGTACACCAGCAGCGGCACCCGCAGCACCTCGTCGAACAGGCTCACGCCGTGGTGGCCGCCGGCGTCGCCGTGCTCCCCCAGGTTCTCCCCGTGATCCGCAAACACGACGACGATGGTGTCCTCCATGCGCCCGAAGCGGTTGAGATCCTTGAGCAACCGTCCCACGTGGTGGTCGGTGAACCGCACCTCGTTGGCGTAGTCCCCGCGCTGGTGGCCGGCCCCCTCGGTGAACAGATCGTTGGGCAGGTACGGCGCGTGGGGATCGGCGAAGTGGCCCATCAAGAAGAAGGGCGACGGATCGGTCTGCAGGGCCCGCAGCCAGCGCCGCACGTCGGCCACCACCCGATCGCCGTGCACCCGCTGCACCGAGTCGGCCTGCCGCTCGCGATCGAACCCACCGATGCCGTAGTAGCGCGCCCACGACTTGCCCACGAAGCGCCCGTAGGTCTGGTAGCCCCGGCGGCTGAGGCGGTGCACCAGGGTGTCCTTGCCCGGCGGCGCCAGCCGCTGGCGGCAGCGCAGGCACCGGCCCAGGAACCGGCCGCGCAGCAGGCTCATCCACGCCAGCGGGGTGCGCGGCGCCGTGGTGCGCGCCTGGGTGAAGCGCGTCGACCGGGCCGCCAGGGCCCACAGGTTGGGGGTGAGCGTGGGGCTCAGGTGATCCCAGCGCCAGGTGTCGATGAAGATCAGCACCACGTTGGGCGTGGGGTGCGCCGCGCGCCACGCCGCCAGGCCGGGGGGCACCGGCGCCGCGCGCTCGGGCGCCCGCTGGCCCACAGGCCGATCGCCCAGGCGGCAGTTGTCGTCGCGCTGGTTGCCGGGCCGCTCGAAGGCCAGGGGGTGCACGGCCGGATCGCTGTCATCGCAGTCCCCCCCGTACGGCGCCCGCGGGATGCCGTCGTCGTCGGCGTCGAAGGTGGGCTCCACGGCCTCGGCCAGGTGCCGCAGCTCGGTGCCCAGGAACCACACGCCGGAGCGCGCGGGCCCGGGCGCGGCCACCGGGGCCACCGACAGCGCGGTGAGGCCCAGCACGGCGATCCCCGCCAGCCGCGGCCGCCACGACACCCCGGCCCAGACCACCGCGAAGGTGCCCCCGGCGATCCACAGGGTCGCCTCGGACAGGGCGCGGTGCAGGGGCTGGTACAGG
>JAUHVS010000493.1 GCA_030424955.1 bacterium
CCACATCGTGCGGACCCACGGGCTGATCCCCAGCTGCCCCGACGGGCCGGTCATGCTCATGGATCTGGTGACCGGCGCCGATCTCAGCCGCGCCTATGGGGCGCAGCCCGCCACCGAGCGGGCCGCCTGCCACATCGTCGACGCGCTGCTGTCGGCCCTGGCCCACCTGCACGTCGCCGGCGGCGTGCACCGCGACGTGAAGCCGGCCAACGTGCTGCTCGATCACCAACAGCAGGTGGTGCTGGTGGACCTGGGCGTGGCCCGCGACAGCGACCGGATCGGCCTGACCCAGGCCCTCGACGCCCTGGGCACCCTGCGCTACGCGGCGCCCGAGCAGTTCACGGGCGAGGCCGTCGACGGCCGCGCCGATCTGTACGCCACCGGCCGCCTGCTGGCCTGGCTGTGCGGCGGGGACGCGGCCCTCGCGCCCAACGGCTACAGCCTGCTGCCGCCGCGGATCGCGGCGGTGGTCCGCCGCGCCACCCGCACCGCCCCCGCCGAGCGGTACGCCAACGCCGAGGCCATGCGCGTGGCCGTGGCCGCGGTGCTGGACGGCAGCGCAGCCAACGCCCCGCTGTCCACCGGCGACCGGCTCGCGGGCACCCTGGTGGTCACCGACGAGCCCGACGGGGTAGCGCCCGGGGTGTGGCGGGCCGTGGGGCGCGACGACACCTTCCAAGAGGAGGTGCGGATCTGGACCGCCGCCCTCGGCACGCCGGCCGCCGATCAGCTCACCCGCGCCGCCCGCGACAGCGGCGAGCGCCGGGCCTTCGCCGAGGACGGCCTGTGGTGCGTCGTCACCGCCCGCGACACCCACCTGGCGGGGCTGGGCCCGCTCGACCCCCCACGGCCCAAGGCCCCGCCCCCGGCCGATCCGCCGCCCCGCCCCCCCAGCGTCTCGCAAGCGCGGGACGCCTGGGCCTTCGCCACCTGCCAGGCCGTGTCGCCGGCCGAGGCCCTCAAGGGGATCGGCGACTGGCTCACCCACCCCCCCGCCTGGCGCGGCGTGCTGCCAGCCGTGCCCACGCTGGCCAGCCTGCCCCCGGCGGCCCTCGGCCGGCAGATCGCCCTCGAGGGCTGGCTGACCCTCGCCGCCCTGGACGCCGCGACCCACGGGTCGACGACCCTCGCGCGGTGGTTCCGCCGCCGCGTGACCTGGCAGCAGGCCGACCCCGATCCGGCCGCGCGGCTCGCGTCGGCGCTCCGCCCGCACCTCAACCGGCCGGGCGCTCAGCCGCTGCGGTGGGCCCTCGACGTCGCCCTGCGCGGCGACCCCCTCGACGGCCTGCCGGCCCTGCGCGACACCCTCGAGGGCCTGCACGCCGGCGGCGTGCGGCTGGCGCCGCTGCTCACCACCGGCCCGGCGCTGGTCTGGCACGCCCGCGCCGCGGACGGCGCCCGCACCCTGAACGGGGCCCACCCCGCCCCGCTGCCCGCCGATGAGGCCCCGGCCATCCTCGCCGCGTGGCTGGACAGCGGCCTGCACGGCCTCGGGCTGAAGGACACCCGCCGCGACGCCGATCTGCACGTCGGCCAGCGCGATCGGCGGCCCCTGGCGGTCACGCTGGCGGTCAACGCCCTCCCCGGCAACCCCCTCGAGAAGCTGGAGCTGGCCCGCCACATGCGCGGGATCGCGGCCATCGGCATCCGGCTGGTGGGCCTGACCGACGGCGCCGAGTGGCGCTGGCTGCGCCGGGTCGGCACCCGCGAGCTGCGCGCGGTGGACGGCGATCCGCGGGCGGCGCTGCGGGGCTGATCCGCACGGCGCCCAACAGCCCATGATCGACCTCGCCCTCGCCGCCGCGTTCGCCGTCGCCGTCGCGCACTGGTCCATCAGCCTGTGGGGGGCCCTGCGCTTCCGCGCCCCGCCGGCCGCGCTGGGCCCACCCGCTGCGGTGATCATCCCGGCCTTCGATGAAGCGGCCGTGATCGGCGCCTGCCTGGCCCGGCTGGCCGCGTGCGATCCGCCACCGGCCGAGATCGTCGTGGTGGATGACGGCTCGCGCGACGACACGGCCGCCCGCGCCGCCGCCGCGGGCGCCCTGATCCCCGCGCTGCAGGTGATCCGCACCCCCAACCGGGGCAAGGGCGCTGCGCTGGACGTCGGGCTCGCCGCGACCACCGCCCCCGCCGTCGTCGTGCTGGACGCCGACACCGCCCTGGCCCCCGACGCCCTGCGCCACCTGACCAGCCCCTTCGCTGATCCGGCCGTCGGGGCCGTGGCCGGCCGGGTGCGCGTGGGGCCGCGCGGCCAGATCGAGCGCCTCCAGGCCCTCGAGTACGCGGTCGCCATCGACTTCGCGCGCCGCGCCCAGGCCCAGCTGAACGCGGTCATCACGGTGCCCGGCGCCTGCGGCGCGTTCCGCCGGGAGGCGATCGTGCGCGCGGGCGGCTTCGCCAGCCCGACCCTGGCCGAGGACACCGACGCCACCCTCCGCTGCCACGCCCTGGGCGATCAGCGGGTGGTCTACGCGCCGGCCGCGGTGGCCTGGACCGAGGCGCCCGGGGGCTGGCCCGCGCTCTTCCGCCAGCGCTGCCGCTGGACAACCGGCAACCTCCAGTGCCTCTGGCGCCACCGCCGGGCCCTGGGTCGCCGGGGCTGGCTGGGGCGCTGGGCGCTGCCCGCGTTCCTCGTCGGGCACCTGGCCCAGGGCCTCAGCCCGGTGCTCGTGGGCCTGGCGGTGTGGCTCGCGCTGCGATCGCCGGGCTGGGCTGCCCTCTGGGTCGGCGTCCACAGCGCCCTCACGGTGGCGGCCGCGGCGCTGGCCCTGCGCGCCAGCGGCGACGGGGTGCGGCCGCTGCTGTGGCTGCCGCTGCAGCGGCTGAGCTTCGCCGTACTCTACACGGGCGTCTTCTGGGTGGTGGCGGGCCGCCTGATCGCCCGGCGGGTGCCCGGCTGGCAGAAGCTCGACCGCCTCGGCCCCGCGCCGCCCACCGGTCCGGCGCCGTAGGGGGCCTCAGCGCACCGTCAGCACCACCTTGCCCTGGGCCCGCTTCGTCTCGAGGTAGGCGTGGGCCTGCGCGATGTCGGCCAGCGGCCACACCCGGTCCACCACGGGGCGCAGCACCCCGCCCGCCACCCACGCCATCAGCGCCTCCAGGTCCCGGCGCCGCGAGCGCACCACCACCAGCCGCGCCCGCTGGCCGCGGCTCAGGCGGGTGCGCAGGTGATCGGCCACGGTCCGCGGGCCCGGGACGGTGCTCACGTACACCCCCTGCGGGCTGAGCGCCCCGCGGGCCTCGGCGAAGCGGCGGTCGCCGAACACGTCGAACACCACGTCGAAGGGCCCCTGGCTGAGCACGTCCACCGCGCGGTAGTCCACCGTCGCGTGGGCCCCCAGGGCCTGCAGCCGCGGGTGGTTCTCGGCGCGGCCCGTGGCGGTGACGTGGGCCCCCATCGCCCGGGCGATCTGCACCGCCACCGTGCCCACCCCCCCGCTGGCGCCGTGGATCGCCACCCGCTGGCCCGGCTGAAGCCGCGCACAGTCCCGCAGGGCCTGCAGGGCCGTGAGCCCCACCAGCGGCAGCGCGGCGGCCTCAACCCACGAGAGCCCCTCGGGCAGCGGCGCCACCTGATCGGCCGGCAGTACCACCGCCTCGGCGCAGGCCCCGCCGGCCCAGGCCTGCACCATGCCCAGCACCCGATCGCCCACCGCCAGGCCGCGCACGCCAGGGCCCACCGCGTCCACCACGCCGGCCAGGTCGTAGCCCACCGCCTTGGGCCAGCGCCGGCCCATGGGCACGGCGAACTTGCCCTTGCGCACCAGCACGTCCTTCGGGTTCACCGCGGCGGCGTGCACCGCCACCCGCACCGCGCCGCGGCCGGGCACGGGCGTGGGCACGGCCACCACCTGCAGCACCTCGGGGGGTCCATAGCGGTCAAAGCGCACGGCGCGCATGGCGTCCTCCTGACGGGGGCCTGACCGTCGCCCGCCGCGGCCGTGCACTGCAAGCCGGCAGAACCCACCCCCGCGCGCCGGCATCCACGGCCGTAGCCCCCCGCTGGAGCCCCCATGGCCGATCTGCTCGATCTGACCCGCGATCTCGACGCCCTCACCCAGCTCGCGGGGCGCCCGGACGATCTGGCCGAGCTGCTGCAGCGCGCCCTGCGCGCCCTGCGGGATCTGGTGCCCTACGACCTGGCCGCCGTCTACACCCTCGAGCCCGACGACACCCTGCGGGTCCGCGCCGCCGACGGCCCGCTGGCCGATGCCCGGGTGCGCCACCACCAGCTCGATCTCGCCCGCTTCCCCACCCTGCGCCGGGCGCTGACCCTGCGCCAGCCCATGGCCCTGGACGACGAGCAGCACACCGGCGAAGAGGGCGACCCCTACGACGGCGTGCTCGACCTGCCCCCCGGCCACGGCTGCATGGTCGTGCCCCTGTTCACCGGCGATCGCACCCTGGGCTTGATGACCCTCGACCAGCGGATCTGCGGCATCTACCCCGCGCAGACCCTGGCCCTGGCGGGGGTGTACGGGCAGATCATCAGCATCGCGCTGCGCTTCGCCGAGCAGAGCGCGCTGCTCGACCGCCTGCGCCACCAGGCCGAGGCCCAGACCCGGCTGCTGCGCAGCGACGCGGGCACCGACGACGCCGTGCGCGTGCTCGAGGCCAGCCGCGCCCCGGCGATGGCCGAGGTGGTGCGCCTGGCCCGCATGGTGGCGCGCACCGACACCCCCGTGCTGATCCAGGGTGAGACGGGCACCGGCAAAGAGGTGCTCGCCCAGGCCCTG
This sequence comes from bacterium, assembly GCA_030424955.1. Classification (GTDB taxonomy): domain Bacteria; phylum Myxococcota_A; class Bradymonadia; order UBA7976; family UBA1532; genus JACKDL01. Next base: position 4,737 of record JAUHVS010000493.1, read on the forward strand.
CACGCGTGGAGCCCGCGGGCCGACCGGCCCTTCGTGAAGCTGAACTGCGCGGCGATCCCGAAGGACCTGGTGGAGAGCGAGCTGTTCGGCCACGTGAAGGGCGCCTTCAGCGGCGCCACCCGCGACCGCGAGGGCCGCTTCCGCACGGCCAACGGCGGCACCCTGCTGCTCGACGAGATCGGCGACATGCCGCTGAACGCGCAGGCCAAGCTGCTGCGGGTGCTGCAGTCGGGCACCTTCGAGCCGGTGGGCGCCGACCGCACCGTGCGGGTG
>JAUHVS010000494.1 GCA_030424955.1 bacterium
GACCACCCGCACAGCCTCGAAGGGGGTCAGGTCGAAGGCGGCGAACATGTCGCGCCCGGGGGGGAACACCGCGTGGGCGGCGCGCTCGGCCACCAAGAAGCGGCGCAGGGCCTGCATGTGGGGCTGGTCGAACTGCGCGCCCAGGACACGCAGCCACGAGGGCGAGAGGCGGGGCGTCGACGGGTTCGGCGGCGTCATGATTCCTGCGGGTGGCGCATCTGGCGGGGGATTGTGGGGTAACCTGCAGAGCGTCGCATACGTTGTAGCGCTCATGAAACAACGGTCGAAGGGAGCAGGGCATGGGTCGCGTCATTGAAACGGATGTCGCCATTATCGGGGCGGGCTCGGCCGGCCTGCCGGCGCGCCGTGAGGCCGAGAAGGCGGGCGCCCGCACGCTGCTGATCGAGGGCGGCCCCTACGGCACCACCTGCGCCCGCGTGGGCTGCATGCCGAGCAAGCTGCTCATCGCGGCGGCCGAGGCCGCCCACCACATCCGCAAGGCGCCGCAGTTTGGCGTACACGGCGGCGAGGTGCGCGTGGACGCCCCGGCGGTCTTCGCCCGGGTGCGCGCCGAGCGCGACCGCTTCGCGGGCTTCGTCGTGGACGCCACCGAGCGCCTCGACGACGACAAGCGGCTGCGTGGCTGGGCCCGCTTCGTCGAGCCCACCGTGCTGCAGATCGACGAGGACGGCCCCCTGGTGCGGGCCAAGGCGGTCGTCGTGGCGACGGGCTCGTCCCCGTGGATGCCACCGGCGCTGCACACCGCGGGCGACCGCCTGCTCGACAACGAGAGCGTGTTTGAGCTCGACCACGTGCCCGCGTCGGTGGCCGTGGTGGGCGCCGGGGTCATCGGCCTGGAGCTCGGTCAGGCCCTGGCCCGCCTGGGCGCGGCCGTCACCATGTACGCCTTTGACGAGCGCCTGGGGCCCATCAGCGATCCGGCGGTGTTGGCGTCTGCGCAGGCCGCCTTCTCGGGGGAGCTCACGCTCTCGCAGAACACGGTGGTCGAGGCCACCCGCCCCGTGGACGGCGGCGTCGAGGTGCACTGGCGCACCCGCGACGGGTCGCGCAGCGGCGTGGCCGTGTTCGAGCGGGTGCTGGCGGCCACCGGGCGGCGGCCCAACGTGGCGGGCTTCGACTTCGCGCGCTTCGGCGTCGACGTGGATCGCCTGGGCGTGCCTGCCTTCGACGCCATGACCATGCAGGTGGGCGATCTGCCCATCTTCATCGCGGGGGACGCCACCAACGACCGGCCGCTGCTCCACGAGGCCAGCGACGGCGGCCGCATCGCGGGCACCAACGCCGGCCGCCTGGCCCTCGACCAGCCGGTGCGGGCCTTCCAGCGGCGCACGCCGCTGTCGGTGGTGTTCACCGATCCGCAGATCGGGCTGGTGGGCCAGACCTTCGCTGAGCTGACGGAGAGCGGGCAGGCCTTCGCGGCGGGGGAGGCCAGCTTCAACGACCAGGGGCGCGCCCGGGTGATGGGCCGCAACCACGGCCACGTGCGGATCTACGCCGATCAGGCCCGCGGCCGGCTGCTGGGGGCGGAGCTGTTCGGGCCCGACGTGGAGCACATGAGCCACCTGCTCGCGTGGGCGGTGGCGAGCGACATGACCGTGACCGACGCCCTGCGCATGCCCTTCTACCACCCGGTCGTCGAGGAGGGCCTGCGCACGGCCCTGCGCGACCTGGGGGTCAGCCTGCGGCTGGCCGATCGCGGCGAGATCCGCTGCGTGGACTGCCCGCCCGGGTCTTGATCGCCCGGCGCCGGGCCGCCCCGCGCCTCAGCGGCCTGGCTAGCCCAGCCAGCCCCACAGCGCGGCGGCGACGCCCCAGCCGACCGCCAGCCCCACCGCAAACCCCGCGAGCTTGATCGACCACGGGTAGCCTGCCGCGGCCGGCGCCTCGGCCACCGGCGTCTCGGCCCCCGCCACGGGGGGCGCGGGCGGGGGGGTGGGCGCCGACAGCAGCAGCTCCGTCGGGCCCGGATCGGCCAGCAGATCCTCGGGCAGCGGGTCGGGCAGCCGGTCGATCTGCTCCAAGGCCATCAGCATGGTGCGGGCGTCGGGGAAGCGGTCCGCCGGATCGTGGCGCAGGGCGCGCTCGATCACCCGCGCGAAGCCGGGCGGGACGGCCTCGCCCCGGGCGGTGTCGATCAGCGCGGGGGCGTCCCGCCGGGCGCCCTTGCGCCGCAGCGTCTCGTAGTCCTGGGCCGTGAACAGCCGCTGGGCCACCAGGGCCTCCCACAGGATCACCGCGAGGGCGTACAGATCGGCCGGTGGGCCCACCTTGAGCCCGCGGATCTGCTCGGGCGCCATGTAGCTGGGGGAGCCCACGAGCACGCCGGTGGCGGTGTGCAGGCCGTGGCCGTCGCGGGCCTCGACCTCGGCGATGGCGCTCTTGACCACCCCGAAGTCGAGGATGCGGGCGGTGAAGCGCTGGCGGTCGCCCACGAACATGATGTTGTCGTGCTTCAGGTCGCGGTGCACGAGGCCGGCGGCGTGGATGGCCTCGAGCCCTAGCAGCACCTGCCGGGTCAGGCGGATGGCGACGTCCACCTCGAGGGCGCCGCGGCGGTTGACCTCGTCGCGCACGGTCCAGCCGCGCACGAACTCCATGGCCATCCACAGGGTGCCGTCGGGCTCGACGCCAAAGTCGAGCAGCGGCACGACGTACGGGCTCTTCACCGAGGCTGCGGCCTCGGCCTCGCGCACGAAGCGCTGCCGCAGGGCCGGGTGGCCGGCGTAGCGGGGCCGCAGGAACTTGAGGGCCAGCACGCGCTGCTGGTGCAGGTCCTGGCCCTCGTAGACCGCGCCCATGCCCCCGACGCCGATGCGGCGGGTGATGGCGTAGCGGTCGGCGATGAAGGCGCCGAGCAGGGCGTCGCGGGGGGCCTCCTGCCACGCCTGGTCGGTGACGAGCCAGGCGCCGTCCCGCGGGCAGCGGGGGCCGGGGCCGCGGTGGGCGCACCGGGGGCAGACCAGGCTGGGAGGCGTCGCAGACACGCCCCCGTGAACGGCGCCCGCGGGCGCCGGCTCAAGGGCTGGATGCGCGGGTGACCCGGCGCGGGGGCTGCGGCGGCGGGGCGTCGGCGCGGGGGGGTGGCATCCAGCGGCGCGAATCAGCAGACTGGCGCCGCGTGACGCCTGTGGAGATCGCGATGAGCTTGACGATGCCGCTGGAGAGCAGGGACCTGGCCCTGGAGCTGCACCGCCTGTTGCGGGACCTGGATCCGGCGCGGTGGCGTGACGGCCTGCACAGCACCTTCCGCGAGCGGCTGGCCGGCCTGCAGGTGCGCATCCAGGCGGTGCTCGAGAGCACGCCCCGCGAGCGGCTGGCCACGGTGCACGCCCGGCTGCTCGAGGTCGCGCGCTTCATCGATGAGCACGCGCCCCGCACCCCCCACGGCGGCGCCGAGGCCCGGGCCGCGTGGCAGACCTTCCGCGAGCGCATGGTGCCCGCGTACGAGCAGCTCGCGGCGGGCCTGCGAATGCACAAGGTGCACGTGCCGAGCCTGCGGCCCACCAACTACGCCCGCAACCTGTTCCACGTGTCGTGGGCGCTGGCGGTGCTGTTCTTGATCGAGCGGGTCATCGACGTGACGGGCCAGCGCTGGTTCACGGGCGTGTTCGCCGTGTACGCCTGGGGGGTCGAGGCCCTGCGGCGCAGCTCCCCCGACCTCAACGCGCGCGTCATGAAGCTGTACGGCCGCGTGGCGCACCCGCACGAGTGGCACCGCATCAACTCGGCCACCTGGTACGTCACGGCCCTGCTGATCCTGTCGTGGACCTGCCCCCCGATGGTGAGCGCGGTGGCGGTGGCGGTGCTGGGCTTTGCCGATCCGGCGGCGGCGCTCATCGGCCGCCGCTGGGGCCGGCACAAGCTGGTGAACGGCCGCTCCCTCGAGGGCACGCTGACCTTCGCCGTGGTGGGCACGGCCGTGAGCTTCGGGCTGATGGCGGGGCTGCACGCCGTGCCCATGGGGACCGCCCTCTTGGCGGCGGCGGCGGCGGCGGTGCCCGCGGCCCTCGCCGAGCTCTTCAGCGGCCGGGTGGACGACAACTTCTCGATCCCGCTGGCTGCGGCGGTCGGCGCCGGGCTCGCCCTGGGTGTGTGGGGCTGAGCGGTGCTGGAGCGCGACCGCCGCCTGCTGTTGGAGACCCGCCGCGACATCGCGTCGGCCGATCTGCTCATCCAGCAGTGCCCGCTGAGCGCCTTCCACGCGGCGCTGCGCTTCACCCGCGACCGGCTGGGCGAGGCCCGCGTGCAGTTCGTGAGCGCCCTGGCCGAGAGCGCCCGCGAGTCCGATGAGACCGCCGACGCCCGGCGCGAGGTGCTGACCGCCGCCGACAACGCCGCCGACGTGTGGCGGTTCCTGGTGGGCAAGCTGCGCGACCGCCTGCTCAACCCGCCGCCCGGGGCGCGGCTGACCCCCGACGAGATGCTGCGCCGAGAGCGGCTGGTGGACCGGCTGTTCCCGGTCACCGCCTCGACCTTTCGTAGCGCCACCAACGACCAGCAGCGGGTGTGGCTCAAGTCCGCCATCCGGGGCCTCGCCGATCCCATCCAGTGCGCGCCCCTGGGCGATCTGAGCAGCCTGCGCGCCGTGGAGCGGCTCGAGGCGGCGCTGGCCGACGTGCGCGCCGTGCGCGAGACCCTGGACCGCGAGTCGGGCGAGGATCGCACCGCCATCGAGCAGCTGGAGGACGCCCGGATCGCCCTCGACAACGCTGTGAAGGGCCACGGCCTGCAGGTCGAGGCCTGCCTGCGCGCGTGGGATCGCGTGGACGCCCTGGGCGACTTCCTCTACGCGCGGGATCCGGCCTACCGGGTGCGGCAGATGACCGGGAAGGGCCTGCAGGTGGAGCCCGGCATGGCCGACATCGACGCCGAGATCGCGCCGAAGGGCCTCGACGAGAGCATCATCCGGTTCATCTCCGCCAAGAAGGAAGAGCCGGAGTGGCTGCTGGAATGGCGCCTGAAAGCCTATGAACAGT
>JAUHVS010000495.1 GCA_030424955.1 bacterium
TTGGGGGGGGCGGCGGGGGCGGCTCAGCGTCCACGTCGGGCCGTGGCTGCGCCGCGGGCGGGCGCCACGGCGGCCCGTTGACCAGCTCATCGGCCGCGGGCCCCGGCCCAGGCAGGCACGCCGACAGCCCCCCACACAGGGCGAGGGCGCTCAGCAACGACGCGAGGGGGTGGCGGTGCGGCATAGGTAGATCAACCGATAGCCGCTTGCGGGGCGCCGGGGCAAGCCCGGTGGCGCGCCCGCCCAGCGCGGGGCGAGCGCGGGGGGATCTCAGGCAGGGATCAGCGGCTGGTCCAGATGACCCGCTCCCAGTCCTGGGCGCCGTTCAGGCCGGTGCGCGCGCCGCAGCGGTAGCCCCCCGACAGCGCGCCGCCGCTCGTGTGCCAGCACAGCCGCAGCTCGGACGAGGCGTTGGCGGTGTCGCAGCTGTTGCGCGACACGCCGGTGCCCGGCGCCACGAAGCCGATGCTGTAGCTCTGGCTGAAGTACCAGTCGACGCCGTTGTGGTTGTTGAGGTTGTTGTTCTGGTCGCCGGTGTTCTGGAACACCGCGTCGCGCTCGCCCATGGCCAGCAGCTGCCAGTTGGGCTGGCCCGCCTGACGGCAGCCGTACATCACGAACTCGCCGTCGCAGGCCGCCAGGATGCCGTTGATGTTGGCGCCGCGATCCCCGAAGCGGTCGGCGTGGCACACCTCCCAGCCCCCCAGATCCGCGTCGGGCACGTTCTGCTGGATCCCCTCGAAGGCGAACAGGCCCCCGCAGAAGCCGTCGATGCACTCCACGCCCGCGTCGCAGGTGCGCCCGCACACGCCGCAGTTGGCCTCGTCGTTGATCAGATCCTCGCAGACCCCCTCGCACAGGCCGAAGCCCGTCTGCTCGCAGGCGTCGCCCTGGGCCGCGCAGCCGTCGTCGGCCGGCCAGTCGATGGCGCCGTCGGCGTCATCGTCCACGCCGTTGGCGCAGAAGGGCGGCTCTGCGAGATCGGCCTCGTCGTCGTCCCGCGCGCCCTCACAGCCAGGGTCCCGCAGGTCCACCAGGCCGTCGTCGTCGTTGTCCACGCCGTCGCTGCACCGCGCCGGCACCGGGCCGTCGAGCACCTCGCGGGCGTCCGCCGCGAAGCGGCAGCCCGGATCGTCCGGCCAGTCCTGGCGCCCGTTGCCGTCGTCGTCGCGCCCGTTGGCGCACTGCGGGGGGAAGGCCGGGTCGGTCTCGTCGTCGTCCCCGGCGGCGTCGCAGCCCGGCTCCCGCGGGAAGTCGATGACGCCGTCCCCGTCGTCGTCGAGGCCGTTGCTGCAGGCCGCGGGCACCGCGGGATCGGTCTCGTCGCGGTCCCCTGCCCCGGCGCAGCCCGGGTCGAAGGGGAAGTCCACGAGGCCGTCCCGGTCGTTGTCGAGCTCATCGAAGCAGGCGGGGGCCGGATCGTCGTCGGCCTCGCCCAGATCGCCGGGCGCCGAGCAGCCCGGGTCCAGCGGCCAGTCCACCAGGCCGTCCATGTCGTCGTCGATGCGGTTGTTGCAGGCCGGCCGGCCGCCCCCCTCCTCGGGATCAGCCGCCGCGAAGCAGCCGACGTCCGCGGGGAAGTCCGTCACGCCGTCCTCGTCGTCGTCGAGGCCGTTGTTGCAGGCCGCGGGCACCGCCGGATCGGCCTCATCGGGATCGCCCTTGGTGGCGCAGCCCGGGTCGAAGGGGAAGTCGATCAGGCCGTCGCCGTCCTGGTCGATGCCGTCGAAGCACACCGGCGGCGCCTCGGGATCGCGCTCGTCCTCATCCTCGGGCGACTCGCAGCCGGGATCGTCGGCGTCCACCCGCCCGTCGTCGTCGTTGTCCACCTCGTCGCTGCAGCCCGGGGGCAGGCGCTCCACCTCGACCGACAGGCGCACGGCGCCGCCCATGCCGAAGCCATGATCCACCACCACGAACAGATCGCCCGGCGGCACGCGGTCCAGGCGCAGGCTCCCCTTGCTCACGGGCACCTCGCCCGGCCGCGGATCGGCCCCGGCGTCGCAGCCCAGCTCGCTGTTGCGGTCGATGCAGGCGCTGCGCACGTACACCAGCGTGTTGTTGATGGTCTCGGGGTGGTTGGTGCTGAAGGTCAGCCGCGCGTTGTACGGGTTGACGTAGCGCAGCACCGTCTCGGCCGCGCCCTGGCCCCCGCAGGAGCCCACGAACTCGTTGGTGCCCATGGAGGTGTCGAGCAGCACGCTGGGCTGGCCGACGGGGTAGTCCTCGAAGCGCACGCCGGGGCCGCACTCGTCCAGCTCGTCGTCATCGGCGGCCGAGGTGCAGCCCGGATCGAGCGGGTAGTCCACCTGCCCGTCCATGTCGTCGTCCTCGTCGTTGGCGCAGGCCGGCGTCACGATGGGATCGGTCTCGTCGCGGTCCTCGGGGCGGGCGCAGCCGGGGTCCAGCGGGTAGTCCCGGCGGCCGTCGCCGTCATCGTCGATGCCGTTGAGGCACGCCGCCAGGGGCACCTCCTCGACGGTCAGCGCGAAGTCCCCGCCGCGGCCCGTGGCCCCGTCCAGGAAGATGTAGAAGTCCCCCGGGGTCGGGCGGATCAGGGTCAGCTGGTTGCCGGCCACGCCGTCGTCGATGGGCTCGCGCACGCAGGCCAGCTCGCTGTCGCCGTCCAGGCAGGCGCGCCGCACATACAGCGTGGTCTCGACCGCCGTCTCGGGCAGATCCGTGCGCACCACCAGCGCCTCGACGGGGTGGTCCAGGCGGTAGGCGAACACCACCTCGGGGGCGCCCCGGCCGCCGCAGGAGCCCTCGCTCTCGAAGCTGCCGCGGCGGGAGTCCCCGCGGATGACGCGGCCCTCGGTCAGCTCCAGCGCGTCGTAGACCACGCCGCAGGCGCCCAGCTCGCTGCCGTCCGCGGCCGAGCTGCAGCCCTGGTCCTCGGGGTAGTCCGTCGCGCCGTCGCGGTCGTTGTCCACGCCATCGGCGCAGGCCGGGGTGACCACAGGATCGCCCTCGTCGCGGTCGCCCTGGCCGGCGCAGCCCGGGTCCACGGGGTAGTCCACCTGGCCGTCACCGTCGTCATCGGCCCCGTTGGCGCAGGCGGGGGGCTGGGCGGGATCGCTCTCGTCCTCGTCGCCGGCGGCGCTGCAGCCGAGCTCTGCGGGGAAGTCCACCACCCCGTCGCCGTCGTCATCGAGGCGGTTGCTGCACGCGGGCGGCACCTCGGGATCGGCCTCGCGGGGGTCCGCCGGGCTCGCGCAGCCGGGATCGGCCAGGTCGAGCAGGCCGTCGTTGTCGTTGTCGATGCCGTCGCCGCACTGCGGCAGCGTCACGCCGTCATCGCGCTCGTCGTCGTCTTGCAGCGAGCCGCAGCCGGGGTCTTCGGGGAAGTCGATGAGCCCGTCGAGATCGTCGTCCTCGCCGTTGCTGCACACGGGCAAGGGGGGATCGTCCCCCTCGTTGGCGTCCTGCCGCGAGGCGCAGCCGGGATCCGCCGGGAAGTCGATCTGCCCGTCGTCGTCATCATCCACGCCGTTGGCGCACTCAGGGGGCGGCGGATCGTCGCTCTCGTCGTCGTCATCGCGGTCCGCGCAGCCGGGATCCGCCCCGTCCACCTGGCCGTCGCCGTCGTCGTCGATCCCGTTGCGGCACTGGGGCCGCAGCGCACCGCCGTCGGCGCCGCCCGCCCCCCCGCTGTCGAGGGTGACCCCCACATCGGCGGCCCCCACCACCGTGGGCCCACCGTCATCCGAGACGCACCCCGCCAGCACGCACAGCGCCGCCAGCAGCCCAAACCCATGCCGTGTCATCTGGCCATTCCCCTTGTCGCGAAGCCCACGCACCGTATCAGCACACCCCACACCGGCGAAACGAATCCGAAAAAGCAGGTTGCGCGCCGGCGCGTCGCGTTTAAGGGTGCCCAGCCCCGCCGCCGACGCGCCCCACCTGTGGGCGATGGGCCGGGGGGTGAGCCATGGCACGAAATACATCCTGGGGCCGCTCGTGTTCGGGAGGCCGCGTGTTTGGGGGAACTGGAGCGAACCCATGATTTCGGTAAAGGACCTGGAGAAGCGATACGGCGACATCCGTGCGGTCTCTGGCGTCTCGTTCGACGTGAAGCGCGGCGAGATCGTCGGGCTGCTCGGCCACAATGGCGCCGGCAAGACCACGGTGATGAAGGTCATGACGGGCTTCCTGGAGCCCACCGCCGGCACCATCACGGTGGGCGGCAAGGACGTGCGCACCGACCGCATCGAGGTGCAGCGCCAGATCGGCTACCTGCCCGAGAGCGCGCCGCTCTACCCCGAGATGCTGGTGCAAGAGTACCTGTTCATGATGGCCGAGCTGCGGGGCATCCCCGCGGCGGACCGGCTCAACCGGGTGTCGTACGCCGTGCGCGCCACGGGCCTCGAGAAGCGGCTGGTGCAGCCCATCGGCACGCTGTCGAAGGGCTACCGTCAGCGCGTGGGGCTCGCCCAGGCCATCCTGCACAAGCCCGACGTGCTGGTGCTCGACGAGCCCACCAACGGCCTGGACCCGGTGCAGATCGTCGAGATCCGCAACCTGATCCGGCGCCTCGCGGCCGACACCACCATCATCCTCTCCACCCACATCCTCTCGGAGATCGAGGCGGTGTGCAGCCGGGTGGTGATCCTCATCGACGGTGAGCTTGCGGCCAACGACACCCTCGAGGGCCTGCTGGCGAACAACACCATCCGGCTGGTGCTCGACGAGGGCGCCACCGGGGTCGAGAAGACCCTCAAGCGCCTCGACGGCGTGGAGCACGTGCGCAAGGACGACGCCCCCGCCGGCACCACCCGCTGGCGCATCCAGTGCGCCCCCGGCACCGATCCCAGCGCGGCCATCATCGAGGCCGCCGTCGGCGCCGGGTGGACGGTCCGCGCAGCGGGCGCCGAGACCCCGAGCCTCGAGAACGTCTTCCGCGACCTGATGGCCCGCCACATCGACCGGGCGAAGGAGGCGGCGTGAGCTTCGCGAGCATCAAGACCACCGCGCGCAAGGAGCTGCGC
>JAUHVS010000496.1 GCA_030424955.1 bacterium
GCTGACCTTTTAGGCGCGGGCGTGGGCCGACGGGCTGGCGCCGCTGCTGGCGGCCCAGGGGCTCGGCCCGCTGCCGGCGGATCCGACCGTGCGGCTGGTGGGCGGCGGCGGCCCGCTGGCCTTCGGGCTGCGGGCCGAGGTGCAGGTGGGCGAGGCCCTGGCGCTGACGGCGGATCTGACGGGCGCGCTGCTGCCGCGGCTTCAGGTGGAGCTGGCGGTGGACCTGGGCGGGGTGGACCCCGCGGCCCTGGGGCTGGGCACGGCGGGGGGCTACGCCGGCGGCCTGCGGGCGCAGGTGACCGCGCCCCCGATGCCCCTGGCCGCGCTGCCGTCGATGCCGCTGACGGCCCTCACGGCGACGGTGCACGCCAGCTGTCCAGGCTGCGAGGTGCCCGGGGTGGGCGCCGTGGAGGCGGCGGTGGACGGCGAGCTGACCGCGGGCCGGGGGACGCTGGCCGTGGAGGCGTCGGCGCTGGGGCTACACGCCACCGTGGAGGCGCGGCTGGCCGACGCGCTGGATCCGGAGCGGTCGCCGGTCTGGGCCGAGTGGCGCGTGACGGCGCGCAGCGTGGCGCGGGCCGCCCGGCTCGCCGGCGTGGCGGCGCAGGGCCGGCTGCGCACCGAGGGCGCCTGCCAGGGCAGCCTGGAGGCCCTGCTGTGTCGTGGCTCCGTGGGCGTGGGCGCGGTGGCGGCGCAGGGGATCACCCTGGAGGCCGCGCAGGTGCGCTTCGAGGTCGCCCCGCTGGCCACGCCGCCGCGCTTCGACACCCAGATCAGCCTCACAGCGCTGCAGGTGCCCGGCGCCCCGCACGCCCTCGGGGGGCGCCTGACGGCGGTCGGCACGCCGCTGTCGGTGGCGCTGACCGCAGACCTCACCCACGGCCCGGATCGGCTGTCGACCGCGCTCACCGTGGCCCCGGGGCCGCCGCTGACGGTCGAGCTGGCGCGGCTGTCGGGCCGGGCCCAGGGCGTGCCGCTGCGGCTGACGCGGCCGGCGTCGGTGCGGGTGCCGGCCGGCGGCGCGGTGTCGGTGGCGCGGCTGCGGCTCGCCGCGCTGGGGGCGACGGTGGCGGTGGACGGGCGCTTCGTGGCGGCCGGATCGAGCGATCTGCGGGTGGTGTTGAGCCACCTGGATCTGGCCCGGCTCGCGCCCTGGGTGCCGGCGCCGTCGCTGGCGGGCGAGCTGGGGCTCACGGCGCGGCTGCGGGGGCCGCTGCGGGCGCCGCGGGTGACGCTGGGGGTGACGGGGGCCGGGCTGGGGCTGGACGGGCACCGGCTGGGGGATCTGGCGCTGAGCGCCAGCCTCACGCCGCAGCAGCTCGAGGCCCGGCTGGACTTGCGGGACGGCGAGGCCCGCCACCTCACGGTAGACGCGGCGGTGCCGGTGTCGGCGAACCTGGCCACCGGGCAGGTCGCGCCGCGGCTGGACGCGCTGGGCGAGATCACCTGGGCGGGGGCCGGGCTCAGCTCGGCGTGGCTGGGGCCGCTGGCGGCGCTGCCCCCCGACGTGATGTTCGATCTGGAGACCTCGGGCCGGGTGGCGGGCCGCCGGGGGCGCTGGGCGGCGAGCGCGGCCGTCAGCGGGCGGGCCGGGGCGGGGGGCATGGCCCCCGCGACCTTCACCCTGGGGATCGAGGCCGAGCCCACCGTGCAGCGGGTGCGGCTGGACGCCCAGGTGACGCCGCCCGGCGCCAAGGGCGATCCAGTGCCGGTGCACGTCGCCGCCGAGACGGGGCTCGACCTCGAGGCCCTGATGGCCCGCGGCGCGCCGGATCTGGCAGCGCCGGTGACCGCCACCGTGCAGATCCCGCCGGTGGCGCTGGCCGGGCTGAACCCGCTGCTGCCCAGCAGCCTGTACGGCCTGGCCGGGCAGCTCTCGGCCGATGTGCAGGTGCAGGGGACGCTGGCCGAGCCGATGCTGGGCGGCGGGATCACGCTGTCGGGCGGATCGGTGACGGTGCTGCCCCTGGGACAGCGCCTGACCGGCCTCGCCGCCGGGATCCGGCTGGAGGGGCGCGCGGTGATCCTCGACGAGCTGGTGTTCAAGGCCGCCGACGGCCGCGGGCGGCTGACGGGGCGCGCGGCGCTGGCGCCGGACGGCGGGATCACGGGGGCCTTCGCGCTCACCCTGAGGTCACTGCCCGTGGTGGCCCCGGGGGCGCCACCGCTGCGGGTGAGCACGCGGGTGGGGGTGTCGGTGGCGGTCCCCGCCGAGGGCGCGCAGACGGTGGACGTCACCCTGCGGGGGACCGACGTCGAGCTGGTGGAGCTGGCAGGCGGGGGGCCCAGGCCCATCCCCGAGAGCGCGCACATCGTCTATGTGGACGCGGCCGGGCTCGCGGCGACGGCCGAGGCTGAGGCCCAGGCCGCCGCCATCGAGGCGCCCTCGGCGCCCCCGCGGGCGACGGATCTGCAGCTCACCCTGGCGGACCCGGTGCGGATCCACGGGCGGATCCTCGACATGGCCTGGGGCGGTCAGATCTCGGCGCACCTGGGGGCCGAGCCGGTCATCGAGGGTGCGCTGGTGGCCCAGGGCGGCTTCGTGGAGCTGCTGAGCAATCGGTTCGAGCTCAAGGCCGGTCAGGTCACCCTGGCCCGCGGCGCGTCGCCGGTGCCCTTCATCCGCCTGGAGGCGGCGGTGCAGACGGCGGAGGCGCTGGTGACCGCCCAGATCAGCGGGAACGCCACGGCGCCCAGCCTCACCTTCAGCGCCGAGCCCGCCCTGGAGGAGAGCGAGATCCTGACCTTGCTGGTGACGGGGAGCACGACCCCGAGCGACGAGGCGCGCCAGACGGTCGGCGAGCAGGCCGGCGCGCTGTTCGCGTCCTTCTCGAGCCCGCGCTTTGAGCGGGCGCTGCAAGACAAGCTGGGGGTAGATCGGGTGCGGCTCACCTTTGGGGAGGGCGGCCTGGAGACGCCCGTGCTGTCCTTCGGCAAGCACGTCACGTCGCGGCTCTACGTCGAGGCCCGCTACCGCCCCAACCCCACCGAGGGGGAGAACGAGAGCGAGCTGTCGGCTCAGCTGCGGCTGCAGCGCCGCTGGACCCTGGAGAGCCGCTACGGCGACCTGGGGCTCGGCGACGTGGGCGTGTATTGGGAGGTGCCCCTGCCGCGGGATCGGGCGCCCGAGCCGGGCCCGCCCGCCGCCGGGGCCGAGTGAGCGGGGCTCACTCCAGCAGCACCCACCACAGCTGGCGGTCGAGCACGATCCCGGCGGGCGACACCAGCGACACCGTGACGTCCAGGATCTGCCGGGGCAGCGCGGGGGCGGTGAGGGTGATCTCGACGGGCAGGGGCCGCCCGAAGATCTCGGGCTCGATGGGCAGGAACTGGGTGGGGCTGATCTGCGCCTCGACCCCAGCGGGCAAGGCCGACAGCTGCACGTCCGCGCGCTCGAAGCGCACCGCGCCGAGCAGCTGGAGCAGGCCGTCCGTCAGGGGCTCGCGCAGGGGCGTCGCGCCGCCCAGCCAGTGCAGCACCAGCGGGCGCAGGGCGTCGGCGGGGGTGGGGCGCGCCACCGCGCCCGTGGCCTGCGCGAGCTCGGCGTAGGGCGCCGGCGGCTGACCGTTGTTGGTGAACACGGTCAGGATCCGCGCCCCCCGGCCGAGGGCGGCCTGCAAGACCTGGGTGGCGTCGGCGTCGTCGGGGCAGCCGCCGGGCGTCTCGTCGCGGCCGGTGGTGCGTGGGGGGGCGTCGGTGGCGAGCACGATGATGGGCAGCGCGCTGGGATCGAAGCCGATGCCGCCGACCTTGCCCCGCCGCGGATCGTCTGCGGGCAGCACGCCCGCGACGCGGCCCCCGAAGGCGTCCCCGACGTGGCTGATGTAGGGGATGACGTCGGCCAGCGGGTCGAAGGCGCCATCGCAGTCTTCGTCGTAGCCCTGGCCGGTGAGCACCTGCAGCAGGGCCTCGTACGCCGACTCCACGCCGTCCCCCCCACCGTGGGCGACCACCGATCGCAGGGCGGCCGCGGCCGGGGCGGCGTCGGGGGTCAGGGGTACCAGCAGCTCAAAGGGGGAGTCACCGGCGTCGCCGAGGCGGTTGTAGTCGCGGAAGATCCCGACCCCGTAGCGGGCGCGGGGCAGCCGGGGGGCCAGGGCGAGGGCCACGTCTGCGAGCTCGGCGCCCAGGGCGTCGATGAGGGTCTGCATGCTGCCGGTGGCGTCCACCACGAAGGCCAGATCGGCGGCCTGGAGTCTGGGGGTGAGGGTGGCCTCGAAGCGGGCCTGTCCCCCCGACGGCAGCCGCACGAAGTGGGGCGCGCGGCTGTCGGGGTCGAAGGGATCGGTCCCAGCGACGCGCTCGACGTCGGTGGGCTGGCCGTCGCCATCGGGATCTTCGGTGACCGGGCGGGCGGCGTCGGGGCCTTCGTCGGGGGCGTCGGGGCCCGCGGCGTCGGCGACGGCGCCGTCGCGCCCAGGCAGGCGACCGCCGCCGCCCTGCGCCGGGCAGTCCGCCCACGGGGTGCACTGGGGGGTGCCATCGGCGGCGCAGACGCACACGACGCAGGCGGCGGGATCGACGTGCTGCTCGCCAGGGGCGAGGCGCACGCCCAGCGCGTCACAGCCGGGGGGAGCCGCGGGGGGTGGATCGTCGCAGCTGACGGTGACGAGCAGCGCCAGCAGCCACGCGGCCGCCCCCTGTCCCCGCACGCGGGGGGCCGGACCACGGGGGCGCTCAGGGGTGCTCATGGGGGAAGTATCGCGGGCGGCTGGCAGCGCTTCAACACACAGGGCGCGCCCGCGGGCGCGCCGGCGGGCCTCAGCGGGCCTCGGGGATGGGCTGCTCGTAGGCGCAGCTGTTGGTGGCGTGGCAGAGGTCGGTGTTGAGGGTCTTGCCGCCGGTGCTCAGGAACTCGCCGAGCATGTTGAACATGAAGCGGCCCACGTCATACCGGCCCTGCCAGGCGGTGTCGCAGCCGCAGTCCATGCCCTCGGCGCAGGCGCTGCGGCAGCGCTGCACGAAGTCGTTGGCGTCGGCGCCCGT
>JAUHVS010000497.1 GCA_030424955.1 bacterium
TGTTCAGCGGCCGGTCCCCCGACGGCGAGCTCGTCGAGATGATCGAGCTGCCCGATCACCCGTGGTTCCTGGGCTGCCAGTTCCACCCCGAGTTCAAGTCGCGCCCCTACGCGCCGCACCCCCTGTTCTCGAAGTTCGTGGCGGCGAGCCTTGCCCACAAGCCCAGCTGAGGGCGCGGGGCCCGACCCCGCCGTCGCCCTGCCCGCCCTCGGTGGCGGCGCCCCCCTGTGCGTGGTGGCCGGGCCGTGCGCCCTGGAAGACCGCGACACCACCCTGCGGGCCGCTGAGCTGGTCACCGATCTCGCCCGGCGCGCGGGCGTGCCGGTGATCTTCAAGGCGAGCCTCGACAAGGCCAACCGCACCCACGCCGACGCCTGGCGGGGCCCGGGCCTGGAGGTCGGCCTGCGCTGGCTGGCCGAGGTGCGCGCCACCTTCGGCGTGCCCGTGCTCACCGACGTGCACAGCGCTGAGCAGTGCGCGCCCGTGGCCGCCGTGGTGGACGTGCTGCAGATCCCGGCCTTCCTGTGCCGGCAGACCGACCTGCTGGTGGCCGCCAGCGCCACCGGGCGGCCGGTGAACCTGAAGCGCGGCCAGTTCCTCGACCCGCGCCAGGCCGGCTACGCCGTCGACAAGATCCGCGGCGCGCGGCCGGCGGGCGCCCCCGCCGCGGCGTGGCTGACCGAGCGCGGCACCACCTTCGGCCACGGCGACCTGGTGTTCGATCCCCGCAGCCTGGTGTGGCTCGCCGCCCACGGCGCGCCCGTGCTCTACGACGTGACCCACAGCGTGCAGGTGCCCAGCGGCGGCGCCACCACCGGCGGGCGCCGCGAGCTCGCGCTGCCCCTGGCCCGCGCGGCGGTCGCGGTGGGCGTCGACGGCCTGTACGCCGAGGTGCACCCCGCGCCAGAGCGGGCCCGGTCCGACGCCGCCACCCAGCTCGACGGCCCCCTGTTCGCGCGCCTGCTCGCCCAGGTCACCGCCCTGGACACGGCCCGCCGCGCGGTGGCCCCGTGAGCGACGCGCCCGCCAAGGCGGCCCCGAGCGACCCCGCGCCCCGCAGCGGCGCCGACCCCGTGCGGGTGGCGTGGATCGCCGCCGCGGTGGGCGTCTTCGGCGGCGGCGCCGTCCTGCACTTCGGCCTGCAGATCCTGCCCATGCGCTCGGGCCTCGCCGCGCTGTGGATCACCACGCTGGTGCTGTTCGCCGCCGACAAGCTGGCCGCCACCCGCGGCTGGAAGCGCGTGCCCGAGCGGGTGCTGCTGACCCTGGCCGCCGTGGGCGGCAGCCCGGTGATCGCGGTGGCCCGGCCCCTGCTGCGGCACAAGACCGTGAAGGCCAGCTTCGGCTACCGGTTCGACCACGTGATCGCGGCGCAGCTCGTGGTCTTGGCGGGGCTGGCCTGGATCTGGCTCGGCCCGGCGTGAGCCCCCGACCGTGAGCCCCCCGCCATGGGCCTGAGGGCCGCCACCCGCCCGGCCCGCCACGGGCTCGCCTACGGCGCCCTGCGCCTGCTTGTGGCCGCCCTGCGCCTGCTCCCCCGCCCCGCGGCCCGCTGGCTCGGCGCCGCCCTCGGCCGTGGCGTCGGCCTGCTGGCCCGGCGCGACCGTCACACCATGCGACGCCAGCTCGCCCGCCTGCCCGACCCCCGTCCGTGGGCGCCTGCTGGGCCAGCCTGGGCCGCCGCTTTGTCGAGTTCGCCCGCGGCGACGTGGATCTGGTGCAGGTGCCCCCGGCCGCCGAGGCCCACCTCCGCGCCGCGCTGGCCACCGGCCGTGGCCTGCTGGTGTGCACCGCCCACCTGGGCAACTGGGAGCTGCTGGCCGCCCGCCTCGCCCAGCTCGGCGGCCCGGTGCACAGCGTGGCCGCCCGCCACCGCGCCTCGCCCCTGCACCGCTGGCTCGCCGCCCACCGCGCGGCCCTGGGCGTCACCACCCACGGCCCCGGCGGCGGCGCCCGCGTCACCCGCCAGCGCCTCGCCGCCGGCCAGGCCGTGGGCCTGCTCATCGACCAGCACACCGGCGAGCGCAGCCGCCTGGTGCCCTTCCTGGGCGCGCCCGCCCCCACCCCGTGCACCGCCGAGCGCCTGCAGCGCCTGAGCGGCGCCGTGCCCCTGTTCGTCGCCGCCGCGCGCGACGGCGCGGGCTACACGCTGCACGTCACGCCCCTGCCCACCGACGGCCTGCTGGAGGCCGCCACCGCCGCGCTGGAGGCCCTGGTGCGGGCCGATCCGGCCGAGTGGGTGTGGCTGCACCGCCGCTGGGGCGAGTAGGCTGCCGCCATGCGCGCCCTGCCCCTGATCTGTGTCGCCGTGAGCCTCACCGCCGCGGCCCTCGCGGCCCCCCCGGTGGCCCCGGGCGCAGCGCCCACCCCGGCGACCACCGCGCGCCCCGTCACCGCGCCGAAGCCCACGCCCACCGCCCCGCTGGACGTGCAGGCCGACACCGTCACCCTGGATCAGCAGACCGGCCAGGCCACCTTCGTGGGGCACGTGCAGGCGACGCAGGGCAAGATCACCCTGCGCTGTGACCGCCTGACCGCGCGGCTCAGCGACGCCGGCGGCCTCACCGACGTGGTCGCCCACCAGGTGACCTTGACCGCCGACGGCTGGACCGCCACCGCGCAGACCGCGCGCTACGCCACCGCCGACGACCGCCTGACCCTGGAGGGCGCGCCCACCGTGACCCGCCCCGACACCGTGCTGCGCGGCGAGCGCATCGTGGTGTTCCCCGCCACGGGCCGGGTCACCATCGAGCGCGCCCGCGGCCGCCTGCCCGCGCCGCGCCTGCTCGACCTGGAGCGCGCGCTGGCGCCCTGAGGCTCAGCGCCCTGCGGTCACCCGGGCGGCAGGCACACGCCCACGCCCGTGTTGAGCGGCTGACAGGCGTCGCCGGCCCGGGGGCAGTCGCTGGCCACCCGGCAGGGGGCGGCGCACAGGGCGAAGTCGGTGCGCCCGTCCTGGTCGGGGTCGAAGGCCACGCAGGTGGCGCCCGGGCAGTCGACGTCGCCGGTGCAGTTGGCCGTGCAGTAGCCGCCGGGCACCGAGGTGTCGCACTGGTACGGCGCCGCGCAGTCTCCGCCTCGGCAGCCCGCGCCCACGCCGCCCCCCCCGCCGCCGCCGCCGTCCCCGAACGCCGCGCAGGTGGCAGGGCCGAAGCAGGCGTCCACCTCACCGCCGCACTGCTGGCAGGTGCAGTCGCCCCCCGGGCAGCCGGTGCGCTGCAGGCACGGCGCCACGCGCTGGTCGAAGCAGCCCTGACAGGGGGCGTCCACGGGGCAGGTGTTCATGCAGGCCTGCGCCCAGGCGCAGCCCTCCCAGCAGCGCCGCAGGGCGGCACAGGGCGCCTCGCTGACCCCCTGCCCCGTCACGGGCGCCACCGCAAAGTCGAGCCCCGACAGCCCAGCTGCGCCCACGGTCACCCCCTGCACGTCGGTGGCGCTGCGCCAGAAGCCCAGCAGATCCCCGTCGTCCAGCACCTGGTTGCCGTTGCGATCCGCCGCGGCCACCACCAGCCACTCGCCGGCCGGCGACGGGAAGTCGAAGGCGTAGCCCGTGCCCGCGCCCACCACCTGCATCCCGCCGACCTCCACCTGGTCGCCCGCCAGCGGCCGCAGGGTGCCGACCTCCACCTGGCCGACGTCCAGGGCGCTGGCCGCGCCCACGGTGAACTGCACCGCCAGCCGGGCCTCGCCTGCGTCGCTGGCGATCGCCAGGGTCGCCTGGTGGCTGCCGTCGGCCAGCCCGCCCCGGCTGGGGATCACCGTCAGGGTGATGGCGGCCCCCGCCGACAGGCTGCCCTCGGTGGGGCTGACGGCCAGGCTGCCCGCCGCGGCCCCGCTCAGCGCGGCGCGCCAGCCCAGCGAGCCCCCGCCGGCGTTGAACAGCCGCACCTGGCCTCGCTCGGCCGCGCCCAGGTTCAGCCGCTCGGCCGACACGCTCAGCCGAGGCGCCGCGCCGCCGCCGCCGGCGCCCACCCGGCGCAGGGCCGCCGGCGCGTTCACCAGCCCCGCTCCGCAGCCCTCGCGGCACTGCGCCCCCGGATCGGCCGTGGCCTTCAGGATCTCCTCGGCCTCAGCGTGGGTCAGGGTGGGCCGCAGGGCCTTCATCAGCGCGACCAGCCCGGCGACGTGCGGCGCCGCCATGCTGGTGCCCTCCAGGAAGTTGAGCCCCGCCTGCCCCCCGTCGGCGTCCAGGTACGTGCTCAGCACCCCATCGGGGAACCCGTCGGCGTTGGCGTCCGCGCTCATCGACCCGCCGGGCGCCATCACGTCCACCGAGGCGCCGAAGTTGCTGTAGCTGGCCCGCCCGCCCGAATAGTCGGTGGCGCCCACCAGGATCACGTTGTTGTAGGCGCCAAAGGAGCTGCTGCCCGCGTCCTCGTCGCTGTTGCCGGCGGCAGCCACCACCACGACGCCCGCCTGGACCGCGGCGTTGACGGCCTCCTGCTCTGCCGGCGAAGGCGTGCCCCCGCCCAGGCTCAGGTTGATCACCGCGGCGGGGTTGGCGTTGCGGGGCTCGTTGGGGATCTCGTAGCCCGCCGCCCAGTAGATGCCTGCGATGATGTCGACCGAGGTGCCCTGGCCGCCCTGGGGCAGCTGGCGGCCCAGCACCCGCACCGGCAGCACCTGGCAGGCCCAGTCCACGCCCACCACCCCGGCGCCGTCGGCCTTGGCGGCGATGGTCCCCGCCACGTGCAGCCCATGCCACACGCTCTGGCCGGCGCAGCAGTTGGCGACCTGGCTGGGTGTGTCGTCGCGCAGATCGCCGTCACCGGCGATCTGCAGCTCGCTGATGAAGTCGCGTCCAGGCAGCAGGCGGCCCGCCAGGTCGGGGTGCGGGTTGACCCCGTCGTCGATCACCGCGCACACGACGTCGCTGCTGCCGGTGGTCAGCTCCCAGGCGGCCTCCATGCCCATCTGGGCGTAGTGCCACTGCAGGCGGTACTCCGGGTCCTCCGGCCGGGCGAAGGCGTCGCGGTAATGA
>JAUHVS010000498.1 GCA_030424955.1 bacterium
CCGCCGCCACCGCCCCAGCCGCCGCCGCCGCCGCCCTGACCACCACCGCCGCCGCCGCCGCCGCCGCCGGTGCCGCCGCTCAGGAAGGTGACCTGGTTGGCCACCACGTCCCAGACCTTGCGCTCAATGCCGTCCTTGTCGTTGTAGACGCGGCTCTGCAGCCGGCCCTCGACGTACACCTGCCGGCCCTTCGACAGGTACTGGCCGCAGAGCTCGGCCATCTTTCCCCACACCGTGACGCTGTGCCACTCGGTGCGCTCCTGGCGGTTGCCGTCTTTGTCGTTCCACGTCTCGGACGTGGCCAGCCGCAGGTTCGCGACCGCCGAGCCGCCCTGGGTGTAGCGGACCTCGGGGTCTGCGCCGAGGTTGCCGATCAAGATGACTTTGTTGACACCAGCCATGGGTCCTCCCTTTTGGGGCGGCAGCTTTTCACCCGCTCTCGCGGGTGTCAATCGGCGCGCGGGCGAGCCCCACGCCCGCCGCACCCGATGCCGCAATCCACAGGGCGCCATCGCCGCGCCCACTGTGCCTATCGGACAGTCGGCGCGGCTGTTGCGCAGAATCTCGGCCCGCCCTCGTTTTTTCGGCTGGGGTCCCCGCCGACCCAGCCAGATTTGAGGCGATTTCGAAATAACCGAACCATGGGAAGCAACCGGAATCCGTGGGGGCCGCCATGCAGATCGCACGCTTCGAGGCTCGAGTCGCACACGACCGCTCGGCTGGATTGGGCAGCACCCTCAACCAGATCAGGCGCCTGTACCTGCGGGGCAAGCACCGCCAGGCCCAGGCCGCGGCGGCCGGCTTCCTGCGCATGTTCGACGATCACTCCCTCGAGGCCACCGACCTGCTCGTGCGCCTCGCCAGCGGCCCGCGCATGCACCGGCACTATGTACCCGGCGAGGTGGTGCACCCCGCCGGTCAGCCCATGGACAAGGTGCGCGTGCTCACCGACGGCGTGCTGCTGCTGGTGGACGCCCAGAACCGCCCGAAGGACCGCGTGGAGGTCGGCGAGACCATCGCGCTGGCCGGCGCCCTGGGCGGGCCCGCCACCCGGCTGGGCCTCACCGCGCCCGTCGGGGCGGGCGTGCTGGAGCTCCCCCGCCCGCTGGTGACCCGGCTGCTGCGCGCCGCCCCCGGCTACCGGCGGGTGGTCGACGCCGCCGTGCGCTGCGCCTTCGTGCGCTCGATGCTGCCCCGGGACGGCGGCTTCCGCCGCTTCGAGGCCCACACCCGCGAGTCCATCCACCAGCGCTTCGCGTGGCGGGGCTGGCTGCGCTGGGAGCAGCTGTTCACCGCCAGCGCCCGCCCCGGGATGATGGTGCTGGTGGTCGAGGGCACCGTGCGCTTCGACGACGGCCGCGCCATGGGCCCCGGCGCCGTGCTGGGCTGGGTCGAGCAGGACGCGCCCTCGATCATTGGCGCCCGCAGCGACAGCACGGTCACGGGGCTGGTGCTCACCCGCTCCGCCTTCCGCGGCGCCCTGGCGGCCGCGGCCTGGGCCGCCTGAGCCCCCCCGCGCGGCAGGCCCCGAGACGCCTCAGCGGCCGCTGCCCGGGCGCTCAGCCGCGCCGCCCACGCCCCCAGCCCCTCCGCCCGCCCCCGCCCACCGCGCGCGCCCTCTGGCGCCAACCGCGCCATCGGTGGTAAGCCCCCGCGCCACCTGGCACACCCCACCCATGATCCCGGAGGCCCCCATGGCTGAGGCTCCGTCGGCGCCGGACGCGCCCGCCACCCTGAAGGACGCGGTCTTCGCGAGCCCCGGCCCGAGCACCCCGAAGGCCGCCGCGCTGCTGGCCGCCAAGGGCTTCGCGATGGGCACCGCCGACATCATCCCGGGCGTCTCCGGGGGCACGGTCGCCTTCATCACCGGCATCTACGGCCAGCTCCTCGCCGCCATCAACAGCGTCGACGTCGCCGCCCTCAAGCGGCTGCTGGCCTTCGACGTGAAGGGGCTGCTGGCCCACGTCCACCTGCGCTTCCTGGCGGTGCTGCTGTTCGGCATCGGCGCGGCCGTGGTGAGCACCGCCCGGGTGATGCACTACCTGATGCACACCCACCCGGTGCCGACGTGGTCGCTGTTCTTCGGCCTGATCCTGGCGTCGGCCTGGGTGGTGGGCCGCGAGGTCGAGGACGCCCTGAAGCCCCAGAACATCGCCGCCGTGGTGCTGGGGGCCGTGGGCGCTTGGCTCTTCGTGGGGCTGATCCCCGTGCAGACGCCGAACGCCCCGTGGTTCTTGTTCGTGTCGGGGGCCATCGCCATCTGCGCGATGATCCTGCCCGGCATCTCGGGGTCGTTCCTGCTGCTGATCCTGGGGAAGTACGCCTACATCACCGGCGCCATCAAGGCGCCCTTCGCCGACGGCAGCCTGCTGATCATCGCCACCTTCGGCGCCGGCGCCGTGGTGGGCCTGCTGGGCTTCAGCCGGGTGCTGGGCTTCCTGCTGGCGCGGTTCCGGCCGCTGACCATGGCCGTGCTCACGGGCTTCATGATCGGCGCGCTGCGCAAGGTGTGGCCCTACAAAGAGACGCTGGAGAGCGTGGTGATCCGCGGCAAGGTGCACGTGCTGCGCGAGCAGAACGTGCTGCCCGAGGCCTTCGACAGCCAGGCGATGCTGGCGTTGGGGCTGGCCGTGGTGGGCCTGGTGGGGGTGATCGTGCTGGAGCGCATCGCGAGCCGGCGCCCCGACGCCGCCTGATCCCCGCCCGCACGCCCCGCCTCAGTGCCCTTGGCTGCGCAGCCAGCCCACCAGATCCGCATAGAAGACCCGGTGTCGGAAGGGGTTGGCCAGCCCGGGCAGATCGCCCAGGAGCTGGCCCATCTGGTCCAGGTGATCCGCCGGGATGCAGCCCAAGAACCGCCCCCACTGCGCGCTCGGCACGGGCACCAGGCCGTCGTTGGGGATGGGGTCGAACAGGCCGCCGTCGAGCGCCGCCTCGGTGATCCAGAAGGCCGGATCCGCCGGGTCGCGGGCGTGGGCCCAGCGGGTGATGAAGGCCGGCGAGTCGTCGACCCGGCAGGGCGCGCCGCCGCCGTGCCAGTCCGTGCGCCCGGCGATGGCGTAGTACGCGACGCCGGGCTGGTCGGGGTAGGCGCGGTTGAAGTCGGCGGCCCCGCCGGTGGTGAGCTGGCGCATGGCCGACGTGACGCTGGTGTCGTCCCCCGCGGCGTCCCACAGGGGGCGGCCGATGAGGCGCACGAAGGCGTCGAGCAGGTCGGGCACGATGCCGTGATCCGTGAGCCCCAGGGCCACGTCCGCCAGGGGTGTGCCCCGGTGCGGGGTGCTGATGGTGGTCACCGACGCCACCCAGTCGGGCCGCTGGTGCGCGACGAAGCGCGCGTCCAGGCCGCCCTGGGAGTGGCCGACCAGGTTCACCTTGGCGGCGCCGGTCTCGGCGAGGATGCGCTCGACGTGGGCCAGCAGCTGCGCGCCGCGGACCTCGGAGTCGTCGAAGGGATCCACCGCCGGGGTGTAGACCGCCGGCTCGCCCTCGGCCTGCAGGTGGGCCCGCACGCCCCAGAAGTACTGGATGAAGTCGACGCCCGCGAAGTCCTCGAAGCCGAAGAACCCGTGGCACAGCACGATGGGGTAGGGGGCGCCCGCGGGGGCCTCGGGCCCGGCCTGCCCTGCGCCTTGGCCGCCGCCGCCGATGAGGTCGCCGGGCTGCACGTCGTCGCAGCCGCCCAACACGCCCGCGGCCCACAGCGCCGCCACCAGCCCGATCCGACGCCCTCTGCGCATGCTGCCTCCTGTGTGCGAGCGCCCAGCGTAGGGCGGCCGGGCGCGCAGCGAAAGTCGAGCCTCGCGCGGCGGGGTGCGGGCCCGGCCAGGGATCAGGCCGCGACCTGCGCGCCGGCCTGGTCGGGGTAGCGGGCCGCCATGCCGGCGTTCCAGTGGCGCACCCGCGGGTTCATCACCCGGAACCACAGCGGCGGCACGAAGCTCAGCAGCACCATGGTGGCGTAGCCCGCGGGCATCTGGGGGGCGTCGTCGAAGTGGCGCAGCTTCCAGTAGGGGCGGCTCGCGTGGGCGTGGTGATCGGCGTGCCGCGGCAGCGCGAACAGGAAGTGCTTGGTCACCCGGTGGGCGCTGTTCCACGAGTGGTGGGGGGTGACCTTCTCGTACTTGCCGTTGGGCAGCTGCCGACGCGCCAGGCCGTAGTGCTCGATGTAGTTGATGAGCTCCAGCAGCACCATCGACACCAGGCTCTGCGCGGCGAAGAAGGCCACCCCCACCGGACCGGTGAGCGCGGCCACCAGCCCGTAGGCCAGCGCGACGTCGAGGGCGTAGCGCAGCCGCCGGTCGCGCAGGGTGCCCACGTCGCCCTTGCGGGTGGCCCGCTGCGTCTCGTGACGCCACGCGCTGCGCAGGCCCCCCACCAGGCTGCGGGGCAGGAAGGCGTACAGGGTCTGGCCGTAGGGCGCGAAGGCCGGATCGTCGGGGGTCGCGACGGTCTTGTGGTGGCCGAAGACGTGCTCGACGCAGAAGTGCGTGTAGGTGCTGGTGGTCATCAGCACCTCGGCCAGGGCGCGGTCGAAGCGGCCGCGGCGGTGCATCAGCTCGTGGGCGATGGTGATGCCCCCGGCGCTGTTGGTCGTGCCCACGCTGAGGATGGCCCCCACCCACGCCAGCGCCGACCAGTCGGCGGTGCTCGCCTGCCACAGGGCCACGGCCAGCAGGGTGAGCTGCGGCACGATCCAGCCGCGCACCACCCAGTTGAACAGCGGGTTGCGGTCCCGGGCGGCCTCGCCGTCGGCGTCGGCGTTCTCGGTGTCGAGGCCGCCCACGGCGTCGAGCACCGGGATCAGGCCGAACACGACGCCCAGGCCCAGGAAGGTCCAGCCGCCGCCGAGCCACAGGCCGAGGGCCGTCGCGGCGGGCGTGAGGTACGCGATGAGGTAGGGCAGCGCCTCCATGGCGATCTCCTGTGCGCGGTGTGTGGGGCCGGCGCGATGCGCCGCTGAACCATTAATGAAC
>JAUHVS010000499.1 GCA_030424955.1 bacterium
GAAGCCCCCCTGGCTGCCGAAGAAGCCGGGCATCAGCCAGTGGAACAGGCTCCACAGCTCCAGCAGGTGGTTCTCGAGGGGGGTGCCGGTCAGCGCGAGCCGGTGGGCCGCGTCCAGCCCGCGGGCGGCCCGGGTCACCGCGCTCGCCGGGTTCTTGATGGTCTGCGCCTCATCGAGCACCACGTAGCGCCAGGCCCGCGCGAGCGTGTCTTGATCGAGCCGCAGCAGCGCGTAGCTGGTGACCACCACGTCCACGCCGTCGGGCACGGCCCCGCGCTTGGGGCCGTGGTGCAGGTGCACCTGCAGGCTCGGCGCGAACTGCGCGGCCTGCGCGACCCACTCGTGCACCACGGAGGTGGGCGCGACCACCAGCGACGGATCGCCCGCCTCGCGGTGGGTGTCCAGCAGCACCGCCAGGGTCTGCACGGTCTTGCCCAGCCCCATGTCGTCGGCCAGCACGGCCCCCAGGCCCAGGTCCCGCAGGGCGCACATCCAGCGGAAGCCGCGGTGCTGGTACGGCCGCAGCTCAGCCTCAAGCTCGGCCGGCGGCGCCCGATCGGGGATGCGCCGGAAGGAGCGCACCCGGTCCGCGAGGGCCCGCCAGCGATCCACCGCGTCCGCCGCGTGCACCTCCCCCAGCAGGCCCGCCGCCAGGGGGGCCGCGAAGCCGCCAAAGGCCTTCGGGCCCGAGCGGCGCAGGCTCGACAGCTCGTCCAGGGCGGGGCCGTGGCGGCTCAGCCACGCCTGCGGCAGCCGGCCCACGGTCCCGTCGCGCAGCGACACGTAGCGGCTGCCCGCCCGCCAGGACGCCAGCACGTCCGCCGGCTTGACGGCGTCGCCCCAGTCGTCGACCTCGAACTTCGCCTGGATGTCGAACCAGTCCACCCCCGACCGGAAGCTCAGCGACGGCCGCAGCTCGCCGCGGGCGTGCAGGGTCAGCTTCGGATCGACCTCGACCACCCACGCGGTGAGCAGCGGCACCGTGTCGAGCAAGAAGTCATACGCCGCGTCGCCCCGCAGGGTGGTGGGCAGCACCCGCGGCAGCTCCGCCGCCCAGCGATCGAGCGCGGCGCCCTCGGCCGCCCGATCCCGCGCGATGGCCCGGGCGTCCGGGCTGAGGGGCTGGAGCACGTCGGGGCCCGCCCCCGGCGCCACCCGGTGCGGCCCGTACTGGAACACCACGCTGACCCGCAGCCCCTGCCCCGCCTCGTCCAGCCGCAACACCGGCGTGGGGGCGATGCGGTCGACGGCGCCGGTCGCCCGCACATCCAGGGACACCGCCAGCTGGGGCGCGACCTCTGCGAAGAAGGCGGGCACGTCCCGCGTGGGCACCTCGACCAGCGACGGGCGGCCCAGCCAGGCGCGGGCCGCCGCCGGCAGGTCGGGCGAGAGCGGCCGCAGGCAGCGATCCGCGGTGAGCACGTAGCCGGGGCCCACCGGGAAGTAGGCGCGCACCGGCGCCGCCCAGCGCACCACCACCCCGTCCGGGGCGTCCTCGGCCACCAGCTGCGGGTTGATCGGCGTCGCGTCCACGGTGACCGGCGCGCCGTCGAAGCGCAGGTGCGGCGTGTCGGCGAGCCCCTCGAAGAACTCGGCGTCCAGCCGCGCCAGCTCATCCACCACGCTCACCGAGTCCGCGTACCGGTAGCGGGCGATGTGTCCCAGCAGCCGCCGCTGCTCCGCCACCCGCCCGAGCCGCGCGCTCGCGGCGTCCAGCGAGACCTTGCGCAGCGTCGCCGCCAGCGACTTCGGGGCCCCGCGGCGCTTCAAGGGCCGGCCGGTGCCGCGGGCCGTCGGCACGAGCCACAGCGTGACCTGCCCGGCGGCCACCGCCTCGGCGCGCACCCGCTGGTCTGCCGAGGGCTTCGCGTGCAGCTCCACCTCGAGCCAGCCGTCGGGCGGCGGGGCCGCCTCAGCCGCGGCGCCGGCCTCGGGGGCCTCAACGCGGAGCAGCGGCGCGAGCGCCGACCGCCACCGCACCTCGGTCAGCGCCTCCCGGCCCTCGGCGTCGTGCCAGGCCAGCACGAGGGTCGCCGCCGCCGCGTGCACACAGGGCCGGGGCCGGCAGCGGGTGCAGTCCAGCAGGTTCATGCGGCCCTCACCGATGAACCGCCCGGGCGCCGACACCATCGCGCCGTCGGTCAGCTCGATCATCGCCTGCCTGCCCACCAGGCTGACGTCCACCCGCGCCCCCAGCGACCACACCTCGGCCCACCGGGGCGACAGGGTCTGGCCCAGCGCCGCGCCCAGCAGCCGGGTCAGCAGCGCCACCGCCGCCGCCCGCGGCACCCGATCGCGGCTGGGCAACTCCAGGGTCGTCACGGCGCCGCGCTTGAAGGCTAGGAGCAGGTTCACACACACCTCGGGCTGGAGCGGGCGGGGGCCGCAGCATGCCCCCCACGCTCAGGCTCGGCAACCGGCGCGGCCTGTGGCATCGTGACCCCATGCGCAGGACACTCGCGGGCATCGGGTTGGTCTTGCTGGCGGTCGCGGCCGTCGGCCTCACGTGGTGGCGCGCTCAGCGGCCCGTCGAGGTGCGGCTGGCCCACCCCGAGGTGGCGACCGCCCGCTGGGCCGCCTATGTCGATCTGGTGCGCGCGCGGCCGGTCCCCGACAGCGACGCCAGCCGCGCCGTGCTCGACGCCTTCATCGCCCTCAACCGCGCTGAGTACGCGGCGCAGCGCGCCGGGACCCCCGACGCCCCCCCCGTCGCGGTCGCCCGCGCGGCCCTCGTCGAGGCCCAGGTCCGCTACGACCAGGCCCGGGGCGCCGCCGACCTGGTGCAGCTTGGGCGCTGGCAAGGCATGCGCCTCACCGAGCACCTCAGCGACCTGGCCCGCGCTGCGGCCCGCGCGCGGGTGTCGCCCGTGGCCTGGGTCGCCGCCCACGGCGACGACCCGGTGGCCCGCGCCGCCATCGACGTGGGCGGGCCCCTGCTTTCGCAGCTGAGCCAAGGAGGCTTCCTGGGCGAGGGCGGGCTGGATCCCGCGCGGCTCCCCCTGCTCCAGGCGGTGTTCATCCAGCGCTGGATCACCCCCATCCGCCGCCGCCGCCCCCTCGACGCCCACCTGTCGGGCGACGAGCTTGAGTGGCTGATGCGCTGGCGGGTGGAGCATGACCGGCAGGGCCGGCTGGCCGATCGGGTGAAGGCGGCCGACGCCCTCGCGCAGATCCCCGGCTACCCCGCCCAGCTCAACGCGGGCGTGCTGCTCTACCGCGCGGGGCGCTACGCCGACGCCGCGGCGCGCTTCAAGCGCTCCGAGGCCCGGCGGGCGGCCACCTACCTGCGCGCGGCCCGCGCCCAGCTCAAGCACACGCCGTGACGCCGACGTGGCTCCGCGCGGCCTACGACCGCGAGGCCCCCACCTACGACGCCCGGTTCCACGCACAGCAAGCGCCGAAGCTCAGGCGGCTGGCGGCCGCGGTCCCGCCCACCGCCGGGGTTGAGCTCGACCTGGGCGCCGGCACCGGGCTGCTGCGCCGCCTGACGGGCCGCCCCGTGCTGCAGATCGACCTGTCGAGGGCGATGCTGCGGCAGGGCGCGGGGCCCAGAGTTCAAGGGGATCTCAGCCGGCTCCCCCTGCCCGGCGACGTCGCCAGCGCCGTCTTCTGTGTGACCGCGCTGATCGGCCCGGCGCCCCCCCGCCCCGCCCTCGAAGAGATCGCCCGCGTGCTCGCGCCAGGGGGCTGGCTGGCCCTCAGCGTGCTGGCCCACGAGGACGTGCAGGCCATCGAGCGCGCCCTCCATGCCCTGAGCTTCCATATCCTCGAACGCCTGGATATACTCCCAGACGTCGCCTGGGTGGCCCGCGCGACATGATGTGCTGGCGCGCCCGCCCCGCCGGGTGTCGTTGGCCGACGGCCTTATCGGGCTGATTGACGCGCAGCGCACGCGCAGGAGATCCCATGCCAGTCGCCCCCGTTCGACGCCTCTTGGCTTGGGTCGCGTGGGCTGTGGCCGGGCTCATCGGCCTGGCCACGCCCGCGGTCGCGTGGGACGGCGAACGGCACTGCAGCCCCGACTCAGGGCGCGGCCAGGCCCTGTCGGCAGTGGTCGACGGCGCGGGCACCCTGCACCTGCTGCGCGTCCGCCGCGTCGGCGGCGATCTGCTGCACACCACCGTCGATCCGGCTGGCACCTTCACCGACACCGTGATCGCCCCGCGCATCAGCCGCCTGGCCATCGACGAGGTGCTCGCCACCGACCTCTGGGCGGACGCCGACGGCACGCTGACCGGCTGCTGGCGGGACGCGAGCGCGGGGCAGTTCACCGTGGGGCAGCGCCCGGCGGGGGCGGCGTGGCGGGTGGTCTACAGCGTCGCCCGCGCCGACGTGGGGGCCTCGTGCAGCGTCGCCCGCCTGCCCAACGGCGATCTGCAGGTCGCCATGACCGACGGCGACGCGCTGCGGGTCAGCACGCAGAGCGGCGGCAACTGGCGCACCGCCATCGCGGACGCCCCCAACGAGCCCGTGGGGCGCGGCGTGCGCTTCGCCATCGGCGAGGCCGGTGGTGTGGCCCTGCTGCACCACGCCGAGACCACGGGCACGCTGCGGGTCACCCGCCCACAGGGCGCGGGCTGGGCCACGGTGGCCACCAGCCCGCTGCCCGTCCCCGTCGGCTGGTCCCCCGCGGGCGTCTTCGAGGGCGCCCTGCTCTTCGTGGCCCACGGCGGCCGCCCGGCCAACCCCAACGTGGATCCCGACAGCGGCCTCTACCTGAGCGTCGGCAACGTCGCGGGCCCCATCGAGGCAGACGTGCTGCAGGCCGGCGGCCTCGGCGGCCGCAACGCCGCCGTGCACGGGGGCGGCGTGACCTGGCTCTTCACCCGCCAGTACAGCCGCAGCGCCCTGTTCGGCGCCCTCGACGGCATCGACATCTGGATCAAGGACGGCGACGCCCTCAACAAGCAGACCCTGGAGTTCTGGGGGGAGGCGCGCCAGCGCCGGGGGGCAACGCCCCCCAGCCACCTTATTCG
>JAUHVS010000500.1 GCA_030424955.1 bacterium
CTGCTCAACGACCCGAAACACGAGCCCGACGGCGATCGGTTTCCACTGCGCTACACGGCCGAACGTTCGGAGCCACCGGCGCTGACGCACCTGCGCAACTCCGAGAACTACCTGAGCCCAACGGGCCTGCTGGCGCGGCTACGCCTGCCCAACCTGCTGCTGCGCGGCGAGAGCCCGCCGCACGTCTCCACCCGCCGCTTCTAGCCAGCCGCTGAGAGAACCCCATGCGCCCAGCCAAGCCCCACCGCCTGCCCGCCCTGATCCTCGGCCTGCTCGCCCTGGCGAGCGCGGGCCCCGCGGCCGCCGATCCCAGCCGCTGGGACGCCGCCTCCACCGTGCAGGTGACCGTGCGCCGCCTGGGCCCGATCAACGGCACCCCGCTGTACATCGAGCACCGCCTGGGTGAGCCCGCCGGCGAGCTGACCGAGGCCGTGGTGCTGGTGCGCCGCGACCCCTTCCCCACCGCCACGCCGTTTGCCGTCGGCAGCGCCCGGGAGGGCGACCGCATGGTCCATCGGCTGCTCGACCCCGCCGACAGCAGCCGCCCGATCACCGTGCCGGGCGTGGTGCAGGTGCTGTACGCCGGCTTCGTGGTGCCAGGGCCGGGCGCCTTCCAGCGCGACGGCGACGGGCTGCGGGTGCAGGCCGCCATCGAGGCCCGCCACGACACCGTGCGCGTCGACGACCGCTGGCGGCTCGAGGGCGATCGGCTGGTGCCGGTCCCGGCCGCGACCCCAGGCGACCTCGCCACCGCGCTGCACGGCTGCACGGGCAGCAAGATCGGCCTGCCGGTGCTGATCACCTGCCTGACCAAGGCCGATCCCACCTACGGCGACATGCAGCGCCGGTGGCCCGACGTGCCCGGCGCCCGGGGGCCGTCCCTGCGGGTCGCGTGGCTGCTGAGCTTCGTGGAGCGCGCCGAGCGGGCCAACCCGGCCATCGCCAAGGCCCGGGCGCTGGCGGCCCAGACCTGCGCGGCCCACGCGCCCAAGGACGCCGACGCCGACGAGGCCCGGCTGACCGAGCTGATCGCCCACCTGGACGCCGACACCGTGACGCAGGCCGACGCCGCGTGGCTCCAAAAAAGGTGCGCCCCGCCGACCGAGAGGGCCGACGGGGCGCAGCTGCTGGCCCTCGCACATCTGCTGGGCCAGTGGGTGGCCGACCGCTGACGCGGCCGGCCGGGCGGATCACATCGCGTAGAAGCGGTAGCCGGCGGTGAAGCCGATGCCCATGAAATCAAACGCGCTGCGGTCGTCGCCGTCGCTGTTCACGCCGTCCGGCGAGAGGTCGGGGAGGAACAGGAAGGCGCGCAGATCGACGTCCTTGATCATGTAGCCAAGGCCGGCGGTGAAGGCGAACTTAAGCTCGCTGTCGCCCTCCTCGGGGATGATGTAGTTGGCGCCGATCTCGAGGCCGCCGTACACGCTGGGCGCGAAGAAGTACTTCGCACCCACCAGCAGCGGCACCATGTTGACGGTCGGGCCGTCGATCGTGGTGCCCAACACCTCGATCTCCTTGCCCAGGAAGTGGACGATGCCGAGGCGGCCCGTCAGCTGAAGGCCCTTCACCGCATCGATGCCGTAGTCGGCGTTGATGAGCGCCCCAAGCCCGATGCCCGAGAAGTCAGACCAGTCGCCCACGGGCAACACGAAGGCGCCCTGGGCGCCGATCTTGGGCGCGCCGGCCTGGGCCGGGGACGCGAAGGCCAGGCCCGCCAGGGCCAGGGCGAACATCATCGAGATACGCTTGAACATCTAGTCTCCCTCTCTCACCGCATCGGTGATTCAAATCGACCCGCCTGATCAGGCGAGTCGGCGGTAGCCTGCCCCCTTCCCGTGGGGCGGGCAAGCCCGCACTACGGCACCGGAGCCGCTGGGATTCACCGCCGTCACGCCCGCGCTGTCGATTTCCGCGCCCCGGCCGCCGGTTGGCCCCCCGTGACCACCTGAGCACCGTCGCAGATCGTTTCGGGGGGCCCGCGCGTTTGCTAGCGTCCGCACGACCCGTGAGGGAGGACAGACGACATGACTGGACGGTATGGCATCGCGGCGACCCTGCTCGCCTTTGGCCTGGTGGGGTGCGCACAGCAGGGGGGAGACCCCCAGCCCCTGGGACAGCTGCCTGCGCGCGCCGGCGGCAGCGGCGCGGCCTCGGCCGCGGGCGGCGCCCAGCAGGTCGCGGCGGCTGACCCCGACGCCCCGAAGAAGAAGACCATCCAGCCGCCCGTCGCGGCCGAGAAGGCCCCCTCGCCCACCCCGCGCGCCGACGCGGCGCCCGAGAAGCTCACCGAGCTGCTCAATAAAACGGGCAGCTACTTCGACGCCCGCGCCACCCGCCGGCTGTACGTGCAGGTCGACAAGCCGCTGTACAAGCCCGGCGAGACCGTCTGGATCAAGACCTGGGACCTGAAGCTGCGCGACCTCGCCGGCGACGCCGCCAACGGCGTCACCTACGAGCTGGTCAGCCCCAAGGGCGCCATCGTGCGCAGCAAGCGGGTGCCGCAGCAGCGCGGCGCGGCCACCAACGACTTCGTGATCCCCGACGGCGTGCCCGGCGGCGAGTACATCGTGCGCGCCCGGGCCTTCGACGGCGTCAAGGGCGAGCGCCCGATCATCGTCAGCGTCTACGAGCCCCCGCGCATCAAGAAGACCCTGGAGTTCGTGCGCAAGGCGTACGGCGCCGGCGACCAGGTGCGCGCCACCATCGAGATCAAGCGCCCCACCGGCGAGCCCCTCGCGAACCACCCCGTGCGCGCCCAGATCATGCTGGACGGCACCGCGCTGGCGCCCGTGGCCCTCACCACCAACGCCGATGGCGGCGGCGTGGTGACCTTCACCCTGCCCACCGAGATCGAGCGGGGCGACGCCCTGCTGACGGTGCTGATCGATGACGGCGGCGTCACCGAGTCCATCAGCAAGCGGGTGCCGATCATCCTCAAGAAGCTCAAGCTGAGCCTGTTCCCCGAGGGCGGCCACCTCATCGAGGGCCTGCCCGGGCGGGTGTACTTCGAGGCCAAGACCCTCATCGACAAGCCCGCCGACATCGAGGGCGAGATCGTCGACGACCAGGGCAACAGCGTCGCGCGCTTCAGCAGCTACAAGAACGGCCTGGGCAAGGTCGGCTTCACGCCGCAGACGGGCCGCACCTACAAAGCCAAGGTGCTCAAGCCGGTGGGCATCACCGAGCAGTACGCCCTGCCCCTGGCCAAGGCCGAGGGCTGCGCCCTGCGGCACTTCGACGACGTCGACGGCCAGACCCCCGAGCTGCGGGTGTCGGTGCGCTGCACCACGCCGCAGCAGGTCAACGTGCTGGCCATGGTGCGCGAGTCGGTGTTCGACAGCGCCGCGGTGCAGGTGCCCGCCGACGGCGCCGCCATCGTGTACCTCAAGGCCAAGGACGAGGCCCTCGCCAGCGCCCGCGGCATCGCGCGGGTGACCCTGTTCAGCGCCGCGCTGGAGCCCCTGGCCGAGCGCCTGGTGTTCCGCAACCGCCGCGCGGGCCTGCAGGTGAAGATCACCCCCGACCAGGACAGCTACGTGCCCCGCGAGCAGGTGGCGCTGAAGATCGAGACCACCAACGCCGCCGGCGCGCCCGTGCCCGCCGAGCTCGCCCTGGCCGTGGTGGACGACACCGTCATCAGCTTCGCCGACGACAAGAAGGGCCACCTGCTCAGCCAGGTGCTGCTGGAGCCCGAGCTGCCCGGCAAGATCGAGGAGCCCAAGTTCTACTTCGACCTGCGCGAGGCCAAGAGCGCGGTCGCGATGGACCTGCTGATGGGCACCCGGGGCTACCGCAAGTTCGAGTGGGCCCCCGTGCTCAACCCGCCGCCCCCGCCCAGCACGGGCCTGGCCCTGCGCGGCATGGGCCGGGGGGGCGGTGGCATGGCCCCCGGCTTCGGCATGGCCGATCGCGCCCCGCGACGGCCTCGACGGGCCGAGATGAAGGCGAAGGGGGCGGCCCCCGCCTTCGCGCCGCCGCCGGCCGACGCCGCCCCCGAGGGGGCCGCCGTGCCCATGAAGGCCGAGGCGCAGCCAGCGCCCGCCCCCGCGCGCCCCGCGGCGAAGCCCGCGCCAGCGCCCATGCTGAACGCCGTCGCCGCCGCCGAGGCCCCGCGCCAGGCCATCGCTGTGGCCGACCAGGACGACCGCGGCGAGGCCGACGAGGAAGAGGTGATGGCCGACGAGCCCCCGCCCCTCCGCGAGCGCGCGCTGGCCAAGCGGCGCATGGCCGGCAAGGCCGACGCGAAGGACGCCGACTGGGACCGCAACGACAAGCTGGCCGGCCTGGCCGACAACCGCCGCGCCGCCCAGGCCTGGGCCAAGGTGCGGGTGTTCCCGGCGCCGGTGTACGACGGCACCTACGACGGCCCGCGCACCGACTTCCGCGAGACCATCCACTGGGCCCCCACGGTCAAGACGGGCAAGGACGGCCAGGCCATGGTCACCTTCTACCTGAGCGACGCGGTGACCTCGCTGCGGGTGTTCGCCGAGGGCACGGGCGGCGGCACCCTGGGCCGCGCCGAGCAGGTCTTCAAGGCCAGCCTGCCCTTCAGCATGAACGTGAAGCTGCCCCTCGAGGTCAGCCAGGGCGACACCCTGGAGCTGCCCCTCACCCTCACCAACGAGCAGGACAAGCCCCTGCCGGCGTCGCTGTCGGCGAGCTTCGGTACCCTGCTCACCCTCGACAAGCCCGTCACCCTGGACGGCCCCAACCTGGCCGCCAAGGCCCGCGCGAGCCTGTACTACCCGGTGACCGTCACCGGCACCAAGGGCACCAGCAAGGTGATGTTCTCGGCCAACGCGGGCGGCCTGAAGGATGAGTTCATCCGTGAAGTGACCGTGTCGCCCCGGGGCTTCCCGCAGCTGCAAGAGGCCGCCGGCCAGGTGGCCCAGCAGGCCGAGCTGGGCTTCGACATCGGCGACGCGGCCCCCGACGCCGTGACCGCCACCCTGAAGCTCTACC